>JALQXU010000172.1 GCA_023263045.1 Pontimonas sp. | reverse complement strand
AACGACCTACCCGATCATTACCCCTAAACCGGGGAGTGCTAGCAGGCGAGGACCCTCATGAGCCAGAGCACCTGGGCCGTAGTGTTTGGTGGCCCCAGCCCGGAGCACGAAATCTCCATCCTGACGGGACTCCAAGCGGAACGAGTGCTCTCTGACGGCGGGCACGACGTCATTCCGGTCTATCTCGCTCCCAATGGTGCATGGTTTCAGGTTCCATCCCTCTCCGAAGCTAAAGACTTCTTGACCGGAGCTCCTTCTGGCTCCAAAGAACTCGAGGTAGTGCTGTCGTCCCAGCCGGGGATTTACCCCAAGAAAGGCATGGGCAAGAAGCCCCTCTCGATTGATGCCGCCCTCCTGTGTTTCCACGGTGGTCTGGGCGAAGGCGGCGGAGCCGCAGCACTGTTTGAGTTCATGGAGATTCCCGCGACTGGCTCCAGTGTGTTCGCCGGTGCGGTGGGAATGGACAAGCTCGCCTTTGGCGGCCTGGTTACTCACGCCGGAATCTCTTCACTGCCTCGCGAAGCAGTCCTCGCCACCCAGGATCCCTCCTTCCCCGGCCCCTACATCGTCAAGCCCCGATTTGGTGGTTCCTCGATCGGGATTGAAATTGTCGACGATATTCAGACCGCCAGGACTCTGCTCACCACCTCGCCCCACCTGAAAGCGGGAGCCGTCCTCGAGCCCTATCGACCAGACCTTGTGGATCTGAACATTTCGTTTAGGACCTATCCCGAGTTGGAGCTCACGGACCTTGAGCGCCCGTTGCGATCCGAAGGAGAGAAGACAGGTCTCTACTCCTATCAAGAGAAGTATTTGGCCGGCGGGGGAGCAGGTCTCACCCACGCTCCCCGCGAGTTTCCGGCGGAGGCTCCCGGGGCCATTCATGAGAAAGCCCGAGAGCTTGCCACCAGGGTTGCTGAGGTCACCCGCCTGACCGGCATTGTTCGAGTGGACCTGCTCTGGGATGAGAAGACGGGCGAGCTTTTTGTCAACGAGGTGAACACTATTCCCGGTGCTCTCTCGCTGTATTTGTGGGCACCCAAGCACTCGGCCCTCCGTGTGCTCGAGGATGCCTTGATGGAAGCCAAGGAACACCCGATGGTGCTGCCACACAGCGGCTTTGGCCAGGGGGTCGCGCTTCGCGCTGCGGGTGGTATCGCTGGAAAGTTAGTGGGCCTCGATGGCCCACGCGGCTAAGTCTCCCCGCTAATCCAGCACGCTCGAGGGGTCCAGACACTCGCCGATTGGTGCCGACTGGCTCCCGACAGCTCGTGCTAAGTCTCGGAGGACTGTGGTTCCCGACACGACCTGAGAGTCGACGATGACTTCGGTGGCGGGGTCGAGTCCATAAGTCGTGAAAACAAATCGGGGCGCATCGGAATCATCGCGAAGCCAATCGATGCCCTCCACGCTCGCACACGGGAGAGTCGAGGGGGGAGGCGTCGGCAGTCCACACCGCACGATGACCGCGACCGGCTCACCCCAGGCTGCGGTGGCCTGAGCATTGACACTTCTGCGGGGGAGGTCTGCGACGGTGTCGGGAAGCCTTACCGTCATATTCGCGCACGCCGGGCTGTTGGCGTTGATGGCTGGCTCCAGGGCGACCGTGGGTGAGCATCCGGCGAGGAACCCTGTTGCGAGCAAACTGAGTGCCACCGGGGTGAGAGCCTTCACAGAGAAAGGCTAGCGTGGGGGCATGAGCGATTCTTTGGCGCCGATGGATTCCACAGTGGGTGAGTTGGGTGAAAATGTCGCCC
>JALQXU010000171.1 GCA_023263045.1 Pontimonas sp. | reverse complement strand
CACGCCGTGAGGGCTGGGCACCGCTTCCTCCCCGCTACACCCGAGGCGTGTTGGCGAAGTACTCCAAACTCGTCAAATCAGCGTCTTTGGGTGCAGTCACGGGGTGACATCGTCTGAGTTGACCCCCTAACTTACGAAAAGCAGCAAACACATGAGTGATACCACTTTGACCGCTCTGGATGACGAATCGCCAGAGCTGAGTCCTGAGGAACAACGCAAGGCACAGTTGGCTGCCAAAGCGCCGGTTCTGACCGGATCTGGGGCGATTCTCAAGAGTCTCGAGCTTCTCGGTATCAAGGATGTGTTCGGCCTGCCCGGGGGAGCCATCATGCCTTTCTATGACGAGCTGATGTCGGCAGACAAGATTCGCCACATTCTCGTTCGTCATGAGCAGGGTGCAGGTCACGCGGCAGAAGGGTACGCTGCGGCCTCCGGAAAAATCGGTGTAGCGATTGCAACTTCGGGCCCTGGAGCCACCAATCTCGTGACGGCGATCGCTGATGCGCACATGGACTCAGTTCCTCTCCTCGCCATCACCGGCCAAGTCTTCTCCACCTCGATGGGAACCGATGCTTTCCAAGAAGTCGACATTTCCGGCGTCACTTTGCCAATTACCAAGCACTCTTTCTTGGTGACAAAGCCTGAGGAAATTCCCGGTGTGATTGCCGCCGCAGTCCACATCGCTACCTCGGGGCGTCCAGGGCCCGTCCTCGTCGATGTGACGAAGGATGCCCAGCAGAAGTCGGCACCCTTCATTTGGCCCCCGGAGATAGATCTCCCCGGTTACCACCCCGTGGCGAAAGCCAATGCAAAGCAGGTCCAGGTCGCCGCACAAATGATTGCTGAGGCGTCGAAGCCTGTCTTGTATGTGGGGGGAGGCGTTATCCGAGCGGGTGCCCATAAGGAGCTCGCAACTTTCGCTAACAAAGTAGGCGCTCCCGTTGTGACGACCTTGATGGCGAGGGGTGCATTTCCCGAGTCAAGCCCGCTCAATCTCGGTATGCCCGGTATGCATGGGACGGTCCCTGCTGTGTTGTCCTTCCAAGAGTCTGATCTGCTGGTCGTGCTGGGAGCTCGCTTTGACGACCGAGTGACGGGGAAAGCAAGCGAGTTCGCCCCCCACGCCAAAGTTATTCATGTGGACATTGATCCAGCTGAAATTGGAAAGATTCGACGTGCTGAAGTGCCCATTGTGGGGGATGTAAAGGATGTATTGGGAGACCTGCTTGCCGCCTTCAATCAGGCAGCGAAAGCTCACAAGCCCGATTACTCCGCGTGGTGGGAGCGATTGAATTTCTTGCGAGAGCAGTACCCCCTGGGTTATGACGAACCCGATGATGGACTTTTGTCTCCGCAATGGGTCATTCAAAAGATTGGCGAAATGTCTGGCCCAGACGCTGTTTTTGCGGCCGGCGTGGGGCAACACCAAATGTGGGCCGCGCAGTTCATTCAGTACGAGCGGCCGAACGCATGGTTGAACTCCGGCGGTGCGGGAACGATGGGGTATGCCGTCCCTGCCGCGATGGGTGCAAAAGTCGCGGAGCCCGATCGCCTCGTGTGGGCGATTGATGGTGATGGGTGTTTCCAGATGACGAATCAGGAGTTGGCGACCTGCACCATCAACAAGATTCCCATCAAAGTGGCCATCATCAACAACTCATCCCTCGGTATGGTGCGTCAGTGGCAGTCGTTGTTCTATGACGGACGTCACTCGTTTACCGATTTGGATACCGGCCACGACACGGTGATGGTTCCAGAC
>JALQXU010000170.1 GCA_023263045.1 Pontimonas sp. | reverse complement strand
ATCTTGTGGTGGGCGAGAGTGAGCAACATAGCGAACCCCTCACACTGGAATGGCGTCCCGGTCATCGAATCGATGTCGTAGCAGAGCCACAGTTATCCCGGGCCCTGGCGGCCACCCTGGCGGGAGCCATGCCTCCGCTGTCTGGCTCCCTCCACGTGGGTGGACATCCGCTACCCAGCGAAAGTAGGGGAGCTCGAGCAACCGTCTCGATATGGAGCCCGCAGAACCTCGACGCTCTCACCCCCATAGGTGAGAGCCTCCGGGAGAGGATGGAATGGTCGGCCACCCGAGGAAAGCTCTCTCGCGTTGAGCATCGAGAGCTCGTCCGGGCAACGCTTGAGGTATTGAACTCCCTGAACGAACAGGTGGCTCCCGGTCATACGGTGACGGAGCAATCGCTCCCTGGACTCCTCAGCCCGCACCAGCAAATTCTCCTCTGGGCTGCTCTCGCTCTGGCAGATGGAGCGCCCTTATGTCTGGTGTCCCCCGCTGAACCACTCACCGACGAGAACAATCGCGAACTCTGGTGGAAAGCCCTTCATGCGCTCGCGACACCAGAGCAAACAGTGGCACTGTTCAGTCTGCCTCCTGCCAGAGCGCTCTCCTCCTCGGACGTCGCCACCCAGGTAGTCGATGTCCAGGCCTCTCGCGAGGTGGTGAGCGCATGAGAACACGATCACGCTGGACTCTCTGGATCATTGCGGGTGTCCTCACCCCGCTCATCATCGTGGGAGGCCTTTTGGGGGCTATGGCCTCGGGTGACTCTGCCTTGGAGAGAGTCCCCGTCGCGCTGGTCAACAATGATGAACTTATTCGAGAAACGGATGACGAGGGCGAAGAAACCGTCATCTTTGCCAGCAAGCCTCTGGTCACTGAGCTCGTTACCTCAGAAGACTTTGCCGTGAATTGGATCGTCACCGGCTCCGACCAGGCCAGGGAGCTTCTCGCATCCGGGGATATCTACGCAATCGTGGAAATCCCTGAAGACTTTTCTTACGCAGTCACGACGCTCGATACCGACACCCCCGAGTCGGCCACCTTCACTATCGTGACTGACTCTTCCCGGAGTTATCTCGCCGGCCTGCTCAGCGAACAAATAGGTACAGCACTTGCCGCAGGAGTGAGTGACGAATTTGGGGCGGGAATTATGGAGGGACTCTTCAACGCAATCGTTGAGATCGCCGATGGCTTTGGAGAGATTGCCGAAGGAGCTGACACCCTCGCTAATGGGGTCGAAGAAGTCTCTGACGGGGTGACGGAACTCGATGACGGAGTCCAAGAACTCACCTCGGGCTATCAAGATTTTGACGATGGACTGGGCACATTCAGTGACGGTGTCACTTCTCTCTCTGACGGCCTCGATGCTCTTAGCGCAGGATCCTCTGGACTCACGGATTTAGCGGCAGGAGTCAAGACCTACACGGACAACATCTCTCTTCTCTCCACAGGACTCTCAGGGGTTAAGGCCTCGGGCGCTCTCACCGGAAACCCCGCCGAGGCAACTCTGAACTCATTGATTGACGGCCTCGCGACAGCAGCAACAGGTGGTGGGACTCTCTCCTCACAGACCACCACCGCGCTCAGTGCGACCAAGAACGGAATCGTTGAGCTCGATAAGGGTGCCGACGCTCTTGATGATGCCGGTCGTGAGTTAGCAAGCGGATCGAGCGAGATTCGAGAAGGTCTTGAGGAACTCGCGACGGGCACTGAGGACCTCAATGAAGGGATGCTCGAACTCGCCGAAGGTGCCAGAGAATACGCAGACGGAGTCACCGAAGGCGCCTCAGAAATTCAAGACAGTG
>JALQXU010000016.1 GCA_023263045.1 Pontimonas sp. | reverse complement strand
TGGAGCGAGGGGAGATCACCGAAGCAGAGCTCGACCTCGCTCTGGATGTGTTGAAGATGACAGCACCAGGTCTCTAGGCGACCTGATTACCTTCTTCCAACAAGTCCGTCACCAACGCGGCAATGGCACTGCGCTCTGACCGTGTCAGTGTGAGGTGCGCGAAGAGCGACTGCCCTTTGAGGGCCTCAATAACGCTCGCAACACCGTCGTGGCGTCCCACCCGCAAGTTGTCGCGTTGAGCGACATCGTGGGTGAGGACTACGCGGGAGTTTTGTCCGATACGAGAGAGCATCGTCAGCAAGACATTGCGCTCTAGGGACTGAGCCTCATCCACGATGACAAACGCATCGTGGAGGGATCGTCCTCGAATGTGGGTGAGGGGAAGAACCTCGAGCAGACCGCGGTCCATGATTTCCTCGACCACGTTGTGCGAGACCACAGAGCTCAGGGTGTCGAAGGTGGCCTCAGCCCACGGGTTCATCTTCTCGTTGGCATCACCTGGGAGATAGCCCAGGTCCTGACCACCCACGGCATAGAGCGGACGGAACACCATAATCTTGCGGTGCAGTTGGCGCTCCAGAACAGCCTCGAGACCAGCACACAAGGCCAGGGCTGACTTTCCGGTTCCAGCCCGTCCACCAAGAGACACAATTCCCACTGTGGGGTCCAGAAGGACATCAATAGCGAGTCTCTGCTCAGCGGAGCGGCCATTCAACCCGAAGAGGTCGCGATCCCCGCGCACCAGAGAGATAACACCTGGCGAGGTCACACGCCCCAGTGCTGAGCCGCGCTCAGAGGAAATGACGAGGGAGGTGTTGACCGGCATGTCCTTGACGCTCTTCGACTTGATGCTCTCAGCGTCATAGAGCTCTGCCATCTCTTCAGCACCCATGGCGACCTCAGCAATGCCGGTCCAGCCAGACTCTGGCGCAAGCTCAGCCCGATATTCTTCGGCAGCGAGACCGACAGAGGCTGCCTTCACACGCATGGGCAAGTCTTTCGACACCACGGTGACGGACAGACCCTCGTTGGAGAGGTTTAGGGCAACCGAAAGAATCCTCGAGTCGTTATCGCCCAATTGAAGACCACTGGGCAACACCGACTGGTTGGAGTGGTTGAGTTCAACGCGGAGAGATCCACCCTCCCCCACAGCAATCGGGAAATCAAGGCGCTCGTGCTTAGAGCGAAGCTCATCGAGGTTCCGCAGTGCTTGTCTCGCGAAGTAGCCGATCTCTGGGTCGTGGCGCTTCTTCTCGAGCTCTGAAATAACCACAACCGGAAGGACAACCTGGTGTTCCGCGAAACGGAAGATAGCCCTCGGATCCGAGAGCAACACCGAGGTGTCGAGGACGAATGTCCGCTCCCCCGTCTTCTTTTTCTTGCTTGTGGATTTTGACGTGGTGGGGGTAGCGGATTTTTCCACGGAGGCTCCTTAGCCAAGTTGAGAACCGTTGGGAAAAAACTACGGGAGCAACAGCCCCCGGACGGTGAGTGACACGCCTTCAAGGAGTGCTAGAGGGTTGGCGATTTCGCCCCAATGACCTAGGAGTCTTCTCCTCGCCGCGGCTCACGGCGTTGCGGTAAGAACCAGGAGGCGACAGCGGCAAGCAGTCCGAGACCCAACGCCCACCACACCACGCTCGTAACGGTGGAGAGCCATCCCAGAATGACTCCCGGAGTCGCCGAGCCGAGCACAAGTAGCGCTCCAAGAAGTCTTCGGCCCGCTGTCCTCGCAAGTCCACGCCACCTCGCAAAAACCATCACCAAGAACCCGGCGAGAATAAACCAGAGGGTCCACCAGGGAGCCTCAGGGACCAGCGGAACCACGCGAAGCGCCACGTGGTCCCCACCGGTGAGGTTCGGACCCATGACCGCGATGGTGGATTGCGTCCCCAGGTCGAATCGTTGAATTTCTGCCATGAGTTCGTCGCTGAGTTGGACTTCACCGTCCTCGTCAACGCTGACTCCTTCGAGAGATCGGATACCCACTAAGCGAACTCGGTGTTCTCCGGCTTCCAGCCATTCCACGGGCAGTGATCCGGAGATGACCACTGTCCCATCTCGCGCCACTTCGGCAGAAGCCAGAACCAGCGGCTCGGAGGTGAGAGTGAGGTAGGCAAGAGACCCTGGCAGGTACGTGGACGCGGACCCGGTGACCTGAATCCATTGCTCAAAACCGGACGTGTCCAGATCAGCCAATGACACCGGTTCTGCCAGACCAGAAGCGGCAAAGAACTCAGCGATACCCTCCCTCTCCTCGTCTTCCCAGACAGGGGGAAGAGCTGGAGCCACCGCAGGCCGCACATCGTCAAGCGCAAAGAAGTCAGCTGATTGCGCTGGTATCGACGTTTGGATTGCTCGAATCATGGTGAAGGTGTCAATTTGCTCCGCCTCGGTGACAACGAATCTTGCACCAGTCCTGGCGCCCAGGATTTCAATTCGTGTAGCCACCCCGGGGGCAAAGCCACCAAGCTCTTCAGAAGCCAACTCCTGAATTGATCGAACTCCTTGCCCGGAGGTTCCCGTCCCGCTCGAGCCTCCCGAAGCGGGAGCTTCATCAGCAGAAATTACTCCGGTACCAAGATCGAGTGTTCGGTTGCCTCCTCCTGGCAGGGTCGGTCCTTCAGAGGTTGGTGCTCCCGGCAATACTGGAACAAGTCGGCGACCGGGGTTAGCCCGAGGCTGTTCAGTTTGAGTCGGACTTTCAGTGGTCGCTGGAAGGTTCGTCAGACCGGGAGGTGTGACAGGGCGCCGAACACCCGGCTGTCCCGTGACGATACTCACAGGAGTTTGAATGAGCGGCGGGTTCCCGCCAGAGGACGAACCTCCACCACCTCCGCCACCACCAGAGTTATTGGTGATTACCTGAATACTCGCGGAGAGCAAAATGATGTTCTTTGTCTTGGTGACTGCGCCATTCAACGGATCAGTTCCCGTGATTTTCAGCGTGTGAACACCCTGAGGAATGGAAGTAGAAAGTGTGGAGGACATGGGGCAGGTTCCATCACTGGCCACCGTGGAGGTAGCAATGGTGCTGTCGGTTCCCCCCGTGGTCAAGATGAAGCTCGCATTAGAGCCCGGTTTTAAACCTTTACAGTTCGCGCTGACCGTCCTGTTGGTGAGAACACCGCGGGACTCCGTCACCGTGATGACAGGCTCATAGATATAGAAGGTCCCACCCACGTGAGTGACCGAGTAGTTAGGTGTGTCACCCCCAGAGGTGGTGATGGCGTAGGAGCCTTCTGTCTCTCCCGACGCCCGAGAAATGGTGACCGGGCCAAGAGTCGAGTCAGTGTCCGAGCCGATATACCCCGAACCGCTCCAGGTGAGCGAGGGGTCGAGCGCTCCGAGGAGTTTCTTTTTGTCAGCCGCCGTCACAGTAATCACCTTGCGTGTCACCGTGAGAGTCATCGTCTCAATCACGGGAGCAGCGGTGTAGTAGGTGGTTCCATCAGACGGCGTGAACGCAACCCTCACGACATATGTTCCCGCGTCAAGGGTGCTCAAATCGGTCAGAGTGACCGGATCCCCTCCCGAGTCCAGGTAGGTATATGCCCACGTGCCCGCCACAGAACCAGAGGAGGTGTTGGTTGCAGAACCACCGATGAACGTCGAGGCCGTGTTCGAATCTCCGTAAGCCATCGTCTTGTCTGACACGGTCACGGTGGGGACCTCGAGTGGGGTTTGAATCGTGAGAGTGCCTGTCACGAAGCTGACCGTGTAGTTCGAACCCGCGGTACCACTGGGTGTGATGGTGAAGGTTCCCGCCTGCTCTCCCGCCGGAAGGCTTGCGGTGGCAATGGTCGCCGGTGTTGTCCCTGAGTTAGCTCGTGAAATGCTCACTCCCGCGGGGACCACATCGGCAATAGTTTCCCCTGCGGGAAGCGGAGAGGTCGCCACCCAACGCAAGGTGGGGTCAGCGGAAACGATGGTGTCTGATCCCGAGACAACGTTCTGCTTTGCCGCATCAAGAGCCGTGATGGTCACCGGGAACTTTGTCACCGTGGCGGTACCTGTCACATAGGAGTAGACATAGTTGTCGTGGTACCCCGCAGAGCACGATGTTGTGGCTGTTGTGCCCGCGTTTTGCCCCACCACGTAGGTTGATGTGCAGGTCGGCGCGACATTGTCTCCCGAGGACACTGTGGTGGCATCGGATCCGACAAAGCCGGAGTAAGTGGGCGACACGGTCGGAGCTGCCGAACCATAGATAACCGTCGGGCTATTTGCAGTAACCGTGACGGATTTCTTCGCCACGGTAAGGGAGAAGGCCTGAGCTGCGCTCGTCACACTATTACTCGTCACTGTGACCGTGAAGCTATAGAGGCCGGCCGAAGTGGGAGTTCCAGAGATGATTCCCGTGCTCGAATCCAGACTCATTCCACTGGGCAAACTGCCAGAGCTCACACTCCAACTCGAATAGGTTCCATTGCCTCCCGTAGCGAGAAGCGTTTGGCTGTAACCAGACGTTTGATAGGTCGCGTTGGGGAGGGCCGCCGGAGTGACAACCGGAGGAATGATCGAGAACGATGTGGTCACCGGCACGGCCGCGTAATAGGTCCCGTTCCCAGACTGGCTCGCGGTAATCGAACAGGTTCCTGAATTTGCCACCGCGGTGACAACCCCAGTAGAAGCATTCACGGTACAAATGGAGGTGTCGGCGCTGGTGTAGGTGACGGAGAGTCCACTTGTCGCGGTCGCCGTTACTGTGGTGGTGCCTCCCGCGGGGAGAGGGTTGGCTGATGTCGACCAGGACAGAGTCTGAGCCGTCTTGCTGGTCGACGTGAAAGCAACCCATCCACCGGTCGTCGCTGAGGTGTAGCCCGCTCCGTCGTAGGCAACGATCTGGTAGCAGTAGTCGCTGTTAGCGGTGAGACCACTCAGTGCGTGGCTCATGGGAACCGCCGAGAAGCCAGTCAGGACAGCGTCCTCCGTTCCCCCCGAGCCATCGTCAGACTGCAAGAAGTCGGTAAAGGTGGACGTGCCCCTCGACGTACACGATCCAGAGCTCGAGTCGGTCGTCCACTCAAACTTCACCTTTGCCCCACCCGACACGGCATTGGCGTCAACTGACCCGTTCAACACAACAGACGTGGTTTGAATCGAGCTGGCAGCGGTGGTGGTGGCCTGAACCGTCGCGGGGGCGGGATCAGTGACAAATGATTTGGTGACGCCGGAAATCCACCCACCGCCCGGGTCCTCAATCTCGAGGACGTAATAGTACGTTGTCGCGGCACTCAGACTTGTGAGTCCTGTCGACACTCCGTAGGGACTGGAAGCAAAAGTGGTGTCCGCGAGAGTCACCGTTGTTGAGGAGGACACGTTGGAATTGGTCGAGTAGCGGAATCGAACATCGAGTCCTGACTGACTGTTCGGGTCTACGGTTCCAAGGATGGTTGCTGTGGTCGTCGTCACCGATTGGGCAGCTCCGGTGGTCGGGACCGGGTCAACGGGCTGATCCGTGACGGTAACCACTGCTTGCTGAGTTCCACAATTACCGGCGATATTCACGGTTGACTGGGTTGCCGCTCCCGAACCGATGACCACGGTTCCGGTCTTTGCCGTGGCGACATTGTCGAACGAATAATTTGACCCCACCGCGCAGGTTTCGAACGTCATGTCGTACTCGAAAACCCGGGCTGAGTTTGCCGGGACTGTGTAGGGCCCTGAGAAAGCGAGGGAGCTGGAGCCGGTCGACTGTGGATCAGACACGGACACGCCATTGAACTCGGCCGATCCTGAGACCAACGTCAACCCGTTATCCGGTGTATCGACGACTTCATCAATGATGAGGGCGTCGGAGCCTCCGTTGGTGAGCGTGATGTCATACGACAGCGTCGTCGTACCATTTGCATTGACCGTCGTTGTTGCACTGACATTCTTGGTCACAGTCAAGTCGATAGCGGGAGCTGTGACGTCAACAGTCGCCGAACCTCCCGTCGGCAATGCTCCGACGTCTGTGTGTTTCACCTGCGTCCCCGAGGAAATCATCGCAATCGGGATGATGGGAGCAGCACTTGCCGCGGAACCAATTACTCGGAAAGTGTAAGTCGCGGTGTAGTACTGTCGGTTGGTTCCCGACAGTGCCGGATCAGTCGATGCGTTCACTCTGAGGGTGTCGGAGTGCGTGGTGAGCACGGTTCGTCTGTTCCGATCGGAATAGAAAGTGATGGATGTCGACTCCAAACGAAGGGCTTCTGTCGGCCAGTCTGACCGTGCTGCTGGTGTGACCCAGATCATCCGACCATCGACATCATTTCCTTGGCCAATGGTTCCCGTATCTCCCTGGACCGTAATGGTCATGGTTGATCCGAGACTCGAGGCGGAGGTTGACGTAATTGAGTCCACCTTGTTCGCGGCAGCTTTGATGGTTTCCGCGACCTCAACAAAGCTGTAACCGCAGCTATACAGCGGCTGGGGAGATCCGATGCTCGGTTTCTGGTCGTAGACCTTCACGATGTGGGACTGGGCGGTGGATGTCGCACCCGTTGCCTTAATCATGAAGAAGGCAGTGTCTGTACCGCCAGCCGAAATGGAACCTAAGGGCTGTGCAGACATGTCGGAGTTTGCGAGAGTAACTACTCCCCCGGTGAAGTCGGAGACTTCCACCCAGAGGTCACTGCGCGCGGTGTCCGACTCGACAATATATGCAATGTAACCGGCATCAATTTCTTGGCCTTGGCCAGTGTCGATATAGAAGATGGACCCGTGGCCAGCTTCGAGCGTGAGTCCGTTCTTGGTGTAACTGCCATCACAGGTAGCGCCCGTCACGGTAACGCCGTTCTCGACGGTCAAAATAGCGGCAGAGGAGGTCACGCTGACCGATTCCAAGCCGGAGGTATTAGTGAGTACCACCCGGTACTGGTAACTGTTGCTGGAGGTCGCGACAGAAGTAAGGGACAGTGTGGAGCTTGTGGCTGAGGACACGTCAGACCACGTGGAGCCACCATCTGTTGAGACCTGCCACTGATAGGAAGTCACGTCCGTGGCCGTCACGCTAAAGCTCGCGTTATTGCCAGCGACCACTGTCGTGTTCGAGGGTGCTGAACTGATGCTGGGTTCAGCAAGAAGCTCGTAACTCAGCACTATCATTCCTGACGCCCCGTCGGCACCCCCATAACGGTCACGGAAGGAGTTTCCTCCTCCACCACCACCACCAGATCCGGTATTAGCAGCTGCGCTAGTGGGATTCGTCGAGTTATTACCGCCTGCACCAGCCCCAACAGAGCCAGCCGCACCACCCGAATAACCCGAGTTTCCAGCTCCACCACCGCCACCTGCAGCAAAAACAGTGCTCAGCCCGGTCCAGGACACGGAAACGCCGGCACCACCAGCACCACCGCGATTCCACGCGCCATTAGAGCCTGCGCTCCCAGCACCACCACCGCCAGCGCCGCCGCGCCAACTCGATGAATTAGTCTTTCCTCCCGCGTTTCCCTGACCAGCGGTACCCGCACCACCAGAGCTGATGATTCCATAGTTCTCTCCCGCGGATCCACCCCCAGAACCTCCGGAAAGACCGAGGCGCTCCACAGCATTTGTTTGATTAACTGCGTCACCACCGCCACCACCGCCAATGGAAGTGATAGTCGCGAAGACGGAGTTCTGACCGCTAGCCGCAAGCGTTGCGGGGTTGGTCGTGCTTCCAGCATTGGCGCTTTCGTCATTACCTGGGGATCCAAGACCTCCCTGACCCACGGTGACCTTCAAGAAGTTGCCCGCAGTGACGGAGAAGCCTGTCGCTTGGCGGAGTCCTCCAGCTCCACCACCACCACCTTCGTCGTAACCACCACCGCCACCACCGGCCACAACCAGATAGCGCACATCTGAAGCAGCCGAGGGCACTTTCCAGCCTCCGCCGGAGGTCAGATAGCTTCTGGGGAACCGAATGATTTTGTTACCGGACGACGTGGTCTCGGTCTTCACATCGGCATATTGAGCGGACGACACAGACCCGTTCAGTGTGAGGTCGAATGACCCTTCTTCGTCGGGGAGAGAGGAAGTACTCGTGGAATTAAAGTCGTAGAGCGCTACCAAATCGGGCGCAGATGCTCCTCCCGTGACACCGGTGTCCGACCAAGTATGCATGGATGTCACGACATCACTGTCAGAAAGCGTGTAGTCCCAGATCTTGACCTGATCAATCCGACCATCCCAATAGAGGTTGTCTCCGTTGTAACTGCGCCCAATCCACAGTCCGCCCGAGTCGATGGTGGTTGTTGCGCCTGTCGTTCCCTGTGAATAGAGCTGGCCGTTGGCATAGAACTTCCACGTGGTGCCATTTCTCGTAACAGCGAGGTGCACCCATTCGTTCTGGGGAAGCTCAAATCCCGTAGAAATGGTCGAACCTGAGCCATTCATGCCCATATAAATGACGTTTGACGACGAATCCTTCACCGCATGCATGTAGAAACGGTCGGTTGTTCCTAACCTCATGATTCCGTGCATTCCGGAACTTGATGCTTCGTCATACACCCAGGCTTCGACACTGAAACGGTCCTTGTTCAGACCAAGAGATCCGGACCTGAAGGCATAGTCATTCGATCCGTCAAACGTCAGGTAAGAGTCTGTCTCAGGGACGGGAATTGCCGACACTGTCGAGGACACCTCGCCTATTCCCGACGAGTTTGTCGCCTTGACTCGGAAGTTGTAGGTGGTTCCGTTCGTCAATCCGGTAACTGTGGCACTCGTGGATGTTGAAACACCATCACTGAATGTAGTCCACGAGCCCGCACCAGATTCTTGATACTGCACAACGTAGTCACTGACCGCACTTCCTCCTGTGTGAGAGGAAGCTGTCCAAGACAGAGAGACTTGGGTATTCCCCGCGGTTCCGGAGAGAGATACGGGAGCTCCGGGAGCAAGCGAGTATCGGATAATGACTGTTCCGGAGCCACCATTTCCACCTCGGCTTGCCGCATTGTTTGGCTCTGCGCCTCCACCGCCTCCTCCGCCAGAGGTCGCGAGCGCTGACTCGCCATCGGTTCCTGTAGGGTCATGGCCGCTGCCACCTCCTCCAATTCCCCCGGCAGCGCGTGTAAAGACGTTGTAGGTGTGTTGGCTTCCCCCACCGCCGCCAGCGAAGTAATAGTCCCGGGCTTGACCCGACTCTTCTGAGCCCACAGCAAGCGACCGCAACTGCGCGTCTGGCAATAGAGCCGTCGGTAGACCAGCTCCTCCCTGGCCGGGATTGCCTCCAGCTGATGCACCACCACTTCCATCTGCGCCCTCCGCGCCCGCTCCACCTCCGCCTCCGGTGTAATACAAGTAAGCGTAGGAACCACCGTCTTTGCCCTGCCCTGTGGTTGCGCTCCCGGGTCCGTCCGCCGAATCTCCTCCTCCGGAGCCTCCATCAGCGGCGTCGAAGTAAGTCCAGCTGCCCCCACGTCCTCCACCCAAGGCCACCGTGAAATCACTGAAAGTAGAATTGCCTCCGTTTTTTGGCTCGATGTCCGAGGTACTCCCCCCTGCGCAAGAATTTCCCGCGCAGTAACCGCCGACACCTCCGCGACCGATGTTCACCTCTGCGGTTGCTCCTGGGGTGAGGCTCTGCTTCGTCAGTTCTACAAAGCCTCCGGCGCCACCTCCACCCCCTACGTGCGCACCACCGCCACCTCCACCAGCGACCAGCAGCGCATCAACCGCTCCCACACCGGTCGGAACAACCCAATCGCACTCTCCAACCGTGGTGAACGCGAGAGCCTTATAGGGCACACCGTCTTCACCGATAGTGCCGTTGCCTGTAAACGTTGTTTCGTTCGGCTTGCAGACAGGTGTTGTCTGCGCAGTGTTGTACACGATCACCGACTGGATTAATCCGTTAGTGAAATTATCTGCACCGATACTGCTCTTGCCCACAAAGGAGGCATTCATGGCCGCCTTAGGTAGCGTGAAAGTCGCCCCGTTGTCGGTTGGGGTGCCTGCGTCCGCTCCATCAACGTAGAACTCACAGGTGCCATCGGACTGCACTACCGCGGAGTATGTATGGAAACCGGGAGCGATTTCTCCACCGTCCGATGCGCACGTAAATGGTGAGCCACCGTTTGCTCGCATCTGAATTTCCAGTTTGTCCGTCTGGTTTTGACGCATGAAGGAGATGTAATCGTTGTCATCGGTAGCGCCTAGCTCGACAAGCTTCTCCCAAGCTGGGCTTGTCGACCCAAAATCAGCAACCACATGAAAAGCAAAACCACTAGAGAAGTCATAGGTGAGAGTGGGCAATGTCACGACATCATCTACTCCGTCAAAAGCAAAGCTCTTCGACCGTGAGTCCCAAGTAGACGCGTCAGAAATAGTCCCGTGCTTGTCTTGTCCTGATAGGTCAGACCATGTGGTACCCGAGCCGCCGTAAGAGGAGGCGTTGGTGGCATCGAGCCTCAGGATTTCACCTGAGGCTGACGGGATGACCTCCAGCGCGGACGTAGCTGTGCTGACATAACCGAAGCTGTTCTTAGACCGTAACTCAATCGAATACACAGCATTGTTTAAGAGAGAAATATCCGTGACCCCATCTGTCTCTCCCAATGGGGTCCAGCTCCCACCGTCGACTCGGTAATCGAGTGACAGGGTTCCACCACCCCAGTGCGTTGGGTTGGTGTAGGTGATTCGAGCGCCGCCATCGAGGCTGGCTACTGTCACAGACGTCGGCGCATCCGGAGTCAGCGAATACGACACCTTGACGACACCAGAGCCTCCAGCCGCGCCAGACCTGTGGTTCGGACGAGCGATATTGTCCCCGTGGGCACCACCCGATCCACCTCCACCTCCTGTTAAGGATGTTCCCGCAGTGGAAAAAGTCGGCGGGCTCGACTCGGTGTAGGCGGCTCCATTACCGCCTCCATTTTGACCGGAGCCACCCGCAAAATTTCCGTTGGCACCACTTCCTCCACCACCACCAAACGAGCCACCAAACAACACCGATGCCCCACCGCCTGACCCGTTGACACCGGCTTTTCTGGGCTCTGAGTAGTCATAAGGAATCCCCTGGGATCCACCTGCCCCGCCCGCTCGACGGGTAGTCGAGGTCCAATAGGCGCTCGCGGAGGAATCCGTCGGGATTGAAGGCTGAGTTCCCCCAGACCCCGTGTTGAGCCCGCCGTTTTCGTCCGTTTCCGTCGCGAGTAGTCTCGAACCACCTTGACCACCTGCAGCTGAGATCCCGACTGTTCCTGCGTCTGAGTCGAAAATCGTCAGGCTACTCGAACCTCCTGACCCCGCCCATTGACTGTTTTCCCAGCTACCCGCAGTACCTCCAGCACCCACGACCACGGAAGCCTCCTGGCGATAAGAGCCTCCAGCAACGAGGCTGCCTTCGATGAGAGCGCCACCGCCACCTCCTGAACCTGCGTCGGAGCCACCACCGCCACCACCACCAACGACAAGAATCGACATATCACCGACTCCAGTCGGAATAGTCCATGAATTATTCGAGGCGAAAGTAATTGTGCAGGTTGCTCCAGACCGCGCAACCGTTACGCCAGATAATGAGGAAACAACCTGGGTGCACTGCGAACTACCTGACTCCGAAATTTCAACACCCGACGCTGCGGGGACACGAAACACTCCTGCCGGCACTATCGACGGCACTAATCCAATCGACAGAACCATGAGGGTTCCGAGCCAAAATTTGAGCGGGTTCTTCACAGCCTTCTGAGTCTAAAAAAAGAACTCCATAATCGCCCTATCAAGCCTGCCACGAGAGGAAAAGTGTCACCCTAGGGGGACACTTTTAACCGCTGTTCTGGACTCTATCTTGACGATTCTTGTGTCGGAGGAAATTTTCTATCAGGAGAGTCCTAGCGCCCGTATCGGCGAGCCCGCGTCCCGAAGTCTCGGAGTGCACGAAGGAAGTCGATTTCTCGAAGATCTGGTCCGAGGGCTTCTACGAAGTAGAACTCGGAGTGAGCACTCTGCCAGAGCATGAAGTCACTCAAGCGTTGTTCCCCTGACGTGCGAATAACGAGGTCCGGATCGGGCTGACCTTGAGTGTAGAGGTGGTCGGCAATGGCTTGAACACTGATGTGCTCAGGCAAGCTCTCGAGAGTCCCCCCGGACTCTTTGTGTTCGTCGACGAGCCTGGCAACGGCTTGGGTAATTTCTTCGCGCCCCCCATAGCCGACGGCGAGGTTGATATGGAGGCCAGAATTCCGGGAAGTGCGCTCTGTAGCTCCAGCGAGAGTTTCCTGAAGGTGTGGGGGCAGCGCTTTCTTGTTCCCCACGTGCTTCACACGCCAGTTCGAAAACCGAGAGAGCTGATCGGCCAGGTTTTCGATAATGATGGCGAGGTCATCGAGTTCAGCGGATTCTCTGGCTCCTAGGTTGTCGGACGAAAGCAAGTAGAGGGTCACGACCTCAATACCTTGCTCCTCACACCAGCTGAGGAACTCATGAATCTTGTCCGCCCCTGCACGATGTCCATGAGCCGAGGACTCTAGTGCTCGGAGCTTGGCCCAGCGTCGGTTGCCATCAAGAATCATGGCCACGTGCTGGGGTTTCGCTAACCCCTCGATTTCCCCCAGGATTCGGCGGCGGTAGAGGCGATAGAGAAGACCCTCACCAAGGAGATACCGAAGCCACTTCACAGAACAACGCTAGTACTTTCTCGGGTGCTTGGTGGGTGCCTACAACGGTT
>JALQXU010000169.1 GCA_023263045.1 Pontimonas sp. | reverse complement strand
GAGCGCACATTCGCTGGAATCCTCCAGGTGATTGCAGGCTTTGGGGCATTCGAGCGTGTAGGGGAGGAGTTCGGGAAAACCTTCCACGATGGAGCTCCTCGTCACGTGGCCGAGTCCAAAACTTCTGACTCCAGGGGTGTCGATAACCCAGCCTCCTTCAGGGATTCGAAGGGCTTGACTCGATGATGATGTGTGTCGACCGCGCCCCGTGACTTCGTTGACATCGCCCACCGCACGATCAGCTCCGGGAACGAGGTCGTTGACCAAGGTCGATTTGCCCACCCCGGAGTGGCCCACCGCGACGCTCACGCGGTCGCGGAGGAGTGAGACGAGTTCGTCCCGTGCCGGGTTGTCAGGTGAGCGCTCGACGACCTGGACTCCCGCGTCGTGGACGTAGCGACGGAGCTCCTCACCGGAGGCAAGATCAGTCTTCGTAATGCACAGAATGGGTGTGATTCCAGCATCCAAGGCTGCCACCAGGTAGCGATCAATCAGCCTCAATCGGGGCTCGGGTGACGCGGCAGCGACAACCATCAGGAGCTGGTCGGCGTTGGCCACAATGATGCGCTCAAAAGTGTCCGAGTCATCGGCGCTTCGTCGGAGGACCGTCTTCCTCGGATGGATTCGCACAATCCGCGCCAATGTTCCCTCAGCACCCGTGGTATCACCGACGACATCAACGAGGTCGCCGGTGACAATCGCCTGTGATCTCAGCTCGCTGGCCCTCGTGCAGGTCACGAGACGCTCCTGCTCGGTACCTTCTGTGAGTATCACTCGATAGCGGCCTCGATCGACCGCAATCACGAAACCTGTTTCCGCACTCTCGTGTTGGGGGCGGTTCTTGGTGCGAGGTTTGCTCCCCGATTTACTCGGTCGAACCCGCGGCTCATACTCCTCGTAGGGGTCGAGGTCGTCGTCGCTCATGGTGCAGGGGACTCCACAAGCCCGGTCCAGAGCTCGGGAAACTCAGGCAGGGTCTTGCTCGTGCTGGCGATGTCATCGACGACAACCCCTCGGATAGCAAGCCCAAGGAGAGCTCCGGAGGTCGCCATCCGGTGATCCGCAAACGCTTTCCAGATACCTCCATCGAGCGGTGCTGGCGTGAGAGAAATTCCATCAGCTGTCTCTTCCGCTATTCCGCCGAGAGCTCGAATGTTCTCTACCAGCGCTGCCAGTCGATCCGTTTCGTGTCCTCGAAGGTGTCCGATTCCGCGAAAGACGCTGGGGCTCTGAGCGAGGGCTGCGAGTGCAATCACCGTAGGAGCAAGTTCTCCCGCATGGGAGAGGTCCATGTCAACTCCTGGGATAGTGGCACCGTGGCGCCAACCCACACCACCATCAAGAGTGAGTGTCGTGCCAGAAACGTCTGAGGTTGCACCGAAGTGCTCCAAGATACGGGGTATGTCGGCTCCGACTTGCGTGGTCTCGGTGGGCCACCCCTCGATACTGACGTGTCCTCCCGTAATGAGTGCTGCTGCCAGAAAGGGTGCGGCGTTGGAGAGATCTGGCTCAATCGAAACATCTGGCGCCGCGATAGCGCCAGGTGACACCCTCCACACTCCAGGAGTGGAGGAATCGACCTCGACACCTCTGGCCTCCAAACACCGCACTGTCATCTCGATGTGAGGAAGGGAGGGCAACTCGGAGCCCGTGTGCGTCACCGTGAGACCGCCTGGCAGCCTGGCTGCCATCAGCAGGAGCCCTGAGACGAACTGGCTCGACGCTGAAGCATTAATTTTGACCCCACTGCCGAGCGCGCTCCCCTTATTTGTTAACGAAAACGGAAGGGTGTCGCGCCCTTCATCGTCCACCTCGAGCCCCAACTGC
>JALQXU010000168.1 GCA_023263045.1 Pontimonas sp. | reverse complement strand
CCCCGCCGCGACGGATGAATACATCCGAGCCCCGAGCGAGGATTGAACTCGCGACCCCTTCCTTACCATGGAAGTGCTCTACCACTGAGCTATCGGGGCAGGCCTACCAGTGGCAGGACCAAGGCTCGAGATTAGCACCTCGTCAGCATGACCGGCAAACACAGATCGCGTCACATCCCACCCAACGCAACCGGTTGCACAACCTTGATTTCTCGTTAGGGTAGTATCCATGCTTGCCCCGAAAACACTGGCCAATTCCCCTGCGGACTGGTGGCGTCATGCAGTGATCTACCAGATCTACCCGCGATCTTTCGCTGACGGAAACGGGGATGGAATCGGAGACCTCCCCGGCATCATCGACCGCCTTCCAGCAGTTGCGGATCTGGGTGTTGACGCCATTTGGCTCTCGCCCTTCTACACCTCTCCTCAGAAGGACGCCGGATACGACGTCGCAGATTATTGCGATATCGACCCGGTCTTTGGAACGCTTCAGGACGCCGAGCGTCTTATTCATTCTGCGCACGACCTTGGACTCAGAGTCATCGTGGATCTCGTTCCCAACCACTCATCTGACCTGCACGAGTGGTTCCAATCCGCTCTCATGGCAGCTCCCGGATCAACCGAGCGAGAGCGATACATGTTTCGCGACGGCAAGGGAGAAACAGGAGAACTACCACCTAACAACTGGGAATCCGTGTTTGGCGGACCGGCCTGGACAAGAGTCACCGAGGCCGATGGTTCGCCTGGACAGTGGTATCTCCACCTTTTCGACGCGTCTCAACCCGATTTGAACTGGGAGAACCCCGAGGTGTGGGAGATGTTCCGTGGAGTCCTCCGGTTTTGGCTCGACCGCGGCGTCGATGGGTTCCGGGTGGACGTCGCTCATGGTCTCGTGAAGGAGAAAGGCCTGCCGGATAAGAAGCTTGTCGCCAATCCACCCCTCGGTGACCGGGGTCCTCACTGGGATCAAGATGGAGTTCACGAGGTCTATCGCGATTGGCGCAAAGTTCTCGGCGAATATGGTCCCGACCGCATGCTCTGCGCTGAAGCATGGGTCTTGCCGCTGTCGAAAATGGCCTGGTATGTCCGTGAGGACGAGATGAATCAGGCATTCAACTTTGGATATCTCGCTACCCAGTGGAATGCCTCTTCTTTGCGCAGCGTGATCAACGAGTCCATGGATGCTTTTGGTGGTGTGGGAGCTCCTAGCACCTGGGTTCTCTCCAACCATGACGTGATTCGGCACGCAAGTCGTTTTGGATTGAATGCACCCACGGAAGGGCAACCCACAGGTATCGGGCCCAAAACCCCCGACAAGCCCAACGAAGTACTGGGTCTGGACATCGCTCGAGCCGCCACCACCATGATGCTCGCCCTCCCCGGGAGTGCCTATGTTTATCAAGGTGAGGAGTTGGGGCTCCCCGAAGTCATCGACATCCCCGATGGCTTACGCCAGGACCCCACCTTCTTCCGCACTCAGGGCGAGCGCTATGGGCGAGATGGTTGCCGCGTTCCCATTCCGTGGGAAGCAAACGCGCCCGCCTATGGATTCAACTCAACAGGCTCGTCATGGCTACCTCAACCGGGGAGCTTCAACGCACTAGCTCGAAGTGAACAAGACGGTGTTGCCGGATCCACTCTGGAGCTCTACAAAACGCTCTTGGCTCTTCGAGCGGAGTACTCCTTAGGTTCAGGAAACCTCGAGTGGCTTGACGGTTTTGGGAATGATGTCGTTGCGTTCCGCAACGTCTCGATTGCCATCATTGCCAACATCGGGGACTCTCCGGTGGAGCTACCCGAGGGTGAAGTTCTTGTCACCAGCGGGGAGATA
>JALQXU010000167.1 GCA_023263045.1 Pontimonas sp. | reverse complement strand
GCAGTGTCGTCGAAATGGTTCTCTGGTGGGGGGCTCTCGCCAGGGAAGGTGTAACCAGAAGCGCACTTGTTCTGACTGACCAAGGTGGAGCCGAGTTCATGGGCCCCTACGACTCCGAGGATGCGCCGGTCGGTGAGCTTCTCGAGTACCTCCTCGAGCCCGATGGAGCGATCATCAGAGCCCGTTTGATCGGCGATCTCGCGAGGGCTCATGGTGCCCACATGATTGATTCGACGATTGCCTACATGACGAGCCAGGCTCCCGTCACCTCTCCCCTCGTTCAGTGTTTTCGGGTCCGGAAGAGTGTCCCCTACTCCGCCAAGAATGTTCAGGCGTTGATTCGGGAGGCACAGCTTGGGACCCTCGAGATCAAAAAGAGGGGAATCGATGTAGACCCCGCGGCCCTGCGCAGAACTCTCCCCCTACAAGGAGAAGGCAGTGCAACGCTCATCCTCACCCGGGTTGGAGGGAAGAAAACAGCAATACTGGCCGACCGCGTGTCTTAGTCGGTCAGGACGTATCCGGTGCTGACCAAGAAAGCCAGCACAATCGGAAGCGCGACCAAGACCAGGATTGCGGTGCCAATGACGAGCGCAACATAGCTCAGGCCCAGACCAATCATTGCTCGAATCCGGCTGATCGGCTCTCCTCTTTTGGCAATGTGCCCGACGATGATTCCGACAATCGCCGGCACTACACCGACTCCAAACAGTGGAGCAAACAAAATACTGAGAATTCCAAGCCCCAGGGCAAAGCGTGAAACCGTACTGCCAGATTTGTTCTCTCGTTGAGGCGGCATCGACCCCGTGCGCTCCACGGAAATTTCCGACACCGACACTTCGGTAATCACTTCCGGTGTGTCCTCGCTGGAGGGCTGAATCGGGGCGCTCATGACCCAAGACTACCGAGGCGCCCCTAAAGCTGGATGACAGACGGTGACAGAGTCGAGAAGACTCCGCTGCCAAGCGATGAGGGCTCGTACCCCGCCATCATGCGCTGTGCACCGAGGGCAGCAATCATGGCCCCGTTATCGGTACACAGCGACAACGGGGGCACTCTGAGCTCAATGCCCGCATCGTCGCACCGTTCCTGGGCAAGACCTCGCACCCGGGAGTTCGCCGCTACTCCCCCACCCAAGAGCAGGCGAGGTGTGTCGTGCTCCTGGCAGGCCAGGAGTGACTTGTGGATGAGAACATCGGCCACCGCCTCCTGGAAAGACGCAGCAATCGAGGCAACGTCGAGCTCTTCACCTCGCGCCCTCGTCGACTCGACATAACGCGCCACCGCGGTCTTGAGGCCTGAGAAAGAAAAGTTGAACCGGTGTTTGTCCTGATCCTTGTGAGCGGAGAGGCCACGGGGGAACTGCACAAACTCAGGGTCACCCTCCCTGGCTACCCGATCGATTTCAGGACCTCCGGGGTAGGCAAGCCCCAACACCCTGGCCACCTTGTCAAACGCTTCACCCGCTGCGTCGTCAATGGTTTCACCAAGCAGCTCCACGTCGTGAACAAGGTCTCGAACCAACAGCAACGACGTGTGCCCTCCTGAGACCAAGAGAGCAACGGTCGGAGTCTCAAGCCTGTCACCCGATTCGGACAAACACTCGACTCCTACATGCCCCACCAGATGATTGACCGCATACAAGGGCACTCCAAGGCTCACGGCGAGCGCTTTCGCGGCACCCACTCCCACCATGAGTGCACCCGCCAAACCGGGCCCACTGGTGACCGCAATAGCGTCGAGGTCTCCAAAGGTCACCCCGGCTTGTGAGAGAGCATCCGAGAGAACCTGGGGCATTGCCTCCAGGTGGGCCCTGGCTGCCACTTCGGGAACCACCCCGCCATACCTCGCG
>JALQXU010000166.1 GCA_023263045.1 Pontimonas sp. | reverse complement strand
AAAGCTCGGGCACTCGATCCGGGTCATCGGCGTGCAGGCCGAAAACGCAGCGCCGTACCCCCAGTCCCTGAAAGAGGGCCACCCCATCGAGATACAGGTCAAGCCGACCATCTCGGATGGAATCGCGGTGGGTAAGCCTGGAGCTCTGAATTTCGACATCATCAAGGAAACCGTCGACGAAGTCGTCACGGTCAGTGACGACGAGACAGCGCGGGCCATTCTGGTGTTGCTCGAGCGCGCGAAGATGGTGGTGGAGCCCTCAGGAGCCACCCCTGTCGCTGCCATTCTGGCCGGCAAAATCAAGGCTGAGGGCCCGACTGCGGTGGTGTTGAGCGGGGGAAACATCGACCCGATGATCATGGAACGTGTGATCTCGAGAGGTCTCGCGGGAGCTGGTCGTTACCTCAAGATGCGCATTCCCCTGCCCGATCGGCCTGGTCAGCTCGCTATCACGTCGAAGATAGTCTCCGATAACAACGCGAACGTGGTCGAAGTCCTCCACACCCGCCACGGCACGGGTTTGCAGATTAGTCAGGTGGAACTCGAGCTCCATATCGAAACCAGGGGACCCGAGCACGCCGAACAGGTTCTGAGCGCATTGCGCTCGGAGGGCTATGAACCCCGAACAGAGTTCTAGGGGATAAAGGTTTCGACGTCGATAATCTCGACGGCAATCTCAGCGCCGCTGGGTGCGGTGTAGGTGCTGCTCTCGCCAATCTTTAGACCCACGATGGCTTGACCGAGGGGACTCTGCTCCGAGTAGACATCGAGATCGGTGTCTCCTGCGAGTTCGCGCGAGCCCAAAAGAAACTTCTCTTGGTCACCGTGGATGTGCGCTGTGACGACGGTTCCCGGCTCGACTACCCCCGAGCTCTCCGGGGTTTCACCCACGACAGCGTGTTTGAGCATGTCGGTGAGGGTGCGAATGCGACCCTCCATCTTGGCCTGCTCGTCTTTGGCCGCGTGATAGCCACCGTTTTCTTTGAGGTCACCTTCTTCACGCGCAACCTCGATGCGCTTGGAAATCTCGGCACGGCCGACCGTGGTCAGCTGCTCTAGTTCGAGGGCAAGGCGGTCATACGCCTCCTGGGTGAGCCAGACCGTGTTCTCAGACTCTGCTGATGCCATGACTATCTCCTCGTAATAAGAGAAACCGGCCTCACCGTAGGGCCGGTTTGCGTTCCCCGGAAGATTACGGCAACCAGCACTCGTAGAGCAAACCGGTTACGGCTGGTTCACTGGTGCGAAGGGTCGTGTCAAACACTCTGGTCCACCGCTCTCCAGCCGGGATGTCGACGATCCGCCAGCCGACGATTCCATAAGAAGCGTTCAGTGCGTGAACCGCGCACGACACCTCGGTGCCAGGTGCTGCGGTGATCTCGTAGGTGACAGACACTTCCGTGTCACCCACGATCGTGTGGGCAACATCGCGGTATTGGAGTTGTGAGGGAGTCTCCAGAACTCCACCCCACCAGAGCCAGGCGCCCAACACCACAGCAAAGCCGATTCCCGCAAGAACACCAAGAGTTCTGTTGGTCTTCGCCGAGCGGGCGGTTCTGCCGTATCGCTCGTCCAAGCGGTTCTGGGTCTCGGTCATCTCCCGGTCTTCTCTCGCTACGCTAGAAACACAGTAGTGATATCGCTTGAGAAGAATCGGGGAATCTCGAGTATGCGGTTTCTGACCAGTATTGCCTTCATGGAAGAAGAGCTGATCCCTGCCATTGAGGTGGACCCCAATTCAGTCACCCCCGGAGTTATCGGTTTCGTCGTCACCTTCGCGGTCATGATTGCCGTGGTGCTGTTGGTGCTCGACATGGTCCGACGGGTTCGGCGAGTGCGCTATCGGTCAGAAATCGCGGAGAAGCTCGA
>JALQXU010000165.1 GCA_023263045.1 Pontimonas sp. | reverse complement strand
CCTCATCGAGCAGGAGGACAGTACAGCTGGTTCCGGAAAGACAACCACAAGTTAGGTCTTGACCAGCTCACACGTTTTTTCTCTGGGCCGCCGTTGTCCCACTCTTCACATTTTTTGAGGACGGTGATCAACGATGTCGGCTTTCGAACGCTTTAGCTCTGCCCCTAGCGCCTCTGGGCTCTACAACCCTGCGCATGACAAGGACGCTTGTGGTTTGGCGATGGTGGCGACCCTTCGTGGCACTCCTGGACACGACATCGTGGAAAAGGCTCTTCAAGCGCTGCGTAACCTCGAGCACCGCGGGGCGGTCGGCTCCGATGCTGGTACTGGTGATGGAGCGGGAATCATTACTCAAATTCCCCATCAATTCCTCTCCGGAGTCGTCGACTTTGATGTACCGGCCAAAGGTAGCTACGCAGTCGGGATGGCTTTTCTGCCACTGGATGACGGAAAACGGCAAGCCGAAAAGGCGGCCATCGAAAAGATTGCCCGAGAAGAAGACCTCGACATCCTCGGTTGGCGAGAGGTTCCCCACCGCCCCGAGGTCATCGGTGACCTCGCGCGTGCGGCTATGCCTGCCTTCGAGCAGCTGTTCGTCGTATCCACCCGGAAGAACTCGAAGGGCCAACCCCTGTCCGGTGTTGAGCTCGACCGACAAGCCTTTAGGCTCCGCAAACGGGCAGAGCGAGAGATCAATGCATACTTTCCCTCGCTGTCGTGCCGCACGCTTGTCTATAAGGGGATGGTCACGACACTTCAGCTGGAGCCTTTCTTCCCTGACTTGAGTGATGAACGGTTTCAGTCGACGCTCGCGCTCGTGCACTCCCGGTACTCCACGAACACCTTCCCGTCTTGGCCTCTCGCGCAACCGTTCAGGATGCTCGCGCACAACGGTGAGATCAACACCATTAGGGCCAACCGAAACTGGATGCGAGCCAGGCAATCCCAAATGCGGTCGGAAGCTCTGGGTGATCTGACCCCGCTGTTCCCCATTGTCAGCGAGGGCGGCTCAGACTCCGCGTCATTCGACGAGACCCTCGAGCTCCTGACCCTCGCCGGACGAAGTCTGCCTCACGCGGTCATGATGATGGTCCCCGAGGCGTGGGAGAACCAAGGAGACATGGACCCGTCGGTCCGCGAATTCTACGAATTCCATTCCAAACTGATGGAACCCTGGGACGGACCTGCGGCTTTGGTGTTCACCGATGGTTCCCTCGTGGGGGCAACCCTCGACCGCAACGGTCTTCGTCCCGGTCGCTATGTCATCACCTCAGATGGCCTCATCATCCTCGCGAGCGAGATCGGTGTCCTGGATGTCGACCCCTCCACAGTGGTTCGCAAAGGACGTCTCCGCCCAGGGTCAATGCTGCTGGCCGACACGGTGGAAGGTCGCCTCATCGAGGATCACGAGTTGAAACAGCAATTGGCGCACCAAGAACCCTGGGGTGACTGGGTCCGAGACAACCGAATCGAACTCGAAAAGCTTCCCGAGCGCGAACACATTGTGCACACGCCTGCGTCGATCACACGGCGTCAGCGCACCTTTGGGTACACGGAGGAAGAAGTTCGCGTGCTCCTGGCGCCGATGGGCCAAAACGGTGCCGAGCCTCTGGGGGCCATGGGTTCCGACACTCCGATAGCGGCCATCTCGGATCGGCCCAGGTTGCTCTTTGACTACTTCTCACAGCAGTTCGCTCAGGTCACGAACCCACCGTTGGATTCGATTCGCGAGGAGGTAGTCACCTCCATGGCGTGTGGGCTCGGTCCCGAGCGCAACCTTCTGGACGCCTCGCCCGCCCACGCCGCTCAGGTTTCTGTGGAGTTCCCGGTCATTGACAACGATGAGCTCGCGAAAATCGAACACATTCGCC
>JALQXU010000164.1 GCA_023263045.1 Pontimonas sp. | reverse complement strand
TCACTGTGGACTACCTGGCGCTTACTGGCCGCACACCAGAGCAAATCGCGCTCGTCGAGGCATACTGCAAAGCCCAAGGACTGTGGCATGACCCCAGTGTGGAGCCTCGCTACTCCGAATACATGGAGCTCGACCTCGCCACGGTGGTACCGAGCATTGCCGGCCCCCGTCGCCCCCAGGATCGCATCGAGCTCGATCGCGCCAAGGATCAATTTCACAAAGACCTGGAGAACTTCCTGTCTGCCGAGACCGCGCGCTCTGAGGTCTCGGTCACTCGTGGAGGGGACACCTTCGACATTGGCAACGGAGCTGTGACGATTGCTGCGATCACCTCGTGCACCAACACCTCGAACCCTTCCGTGATGTTGGCTGCCGGTCTCCTGGCCAGAAACGCTGCGCAGAAAGGGCTCAAGTCAAAGCCCTGGGTGAAAACAACCCTCGCACCTGGTTCCAAAGTGGTCACGGACTACTACGAAAAGGCCGGACTCATGGACGACCTTGAAGCCCTGGGGTTCTACCTCGTCGGTTACGGCTGCACTACCTGTATCGGAAACTCTGGTCCCTTGGATGAAGAAATCTCTCAGGCCGTCAATGACCA
This sequence comes from Pontimonas sp., assembly GCA_023263045.1. Classification (GTDB taxonomy): domain Bacteria; phylum Actinomycetota; class Actinomycetes; order Actinomycetales; family Microbacteriaceae; genus Pontimonas. The sequence goes on along the minus strand of JALQXU010000164.1, from coordinate 1,276 downwards.
CGATCTCGCGGTGACCGCGGTGCTCTCCGGGAACCGAAACTTTGAGGGCCGCATCAACCCCGACGTGAAAATGAATTACCTGGCGAGCCCTCCGCTGGTCATTGCCTATGCTCTTGCCGGCACGATGGACTTCGACTTCGACGCCCAGCCACTCGGTCAGGATTCCGAAGGTCAGGATGTCTATTTGAAAGATATTTGGCCCGATGCCACCGAAGTGCAGTCCACAATCGATTCCTCCATTGACACGGACATGTTCACCAAGCAATACAAGACGGTCTTCGATGGAGACGAGCGCTGGAAGTCCCTTCCCACCCCGACCGGAGACACCTTCGAATGGGATGCCAAGTCGACCTATGTTCGCAAACCCCCGTACTTCGAGGGCATGACTCTTCAGCCAGCCCCGGTCACCGACATTGCTGGTGCGAGGGTTCTCGCTCTGCTGGGTGATTCGGTCACGACGGATCACATTTCGCCCGCGGGATCCATCAAGGCGGACTCGCCCGCTGGTCGCTACCTCAGTGAGCGCGGGATTGATCGACTCGACTTCAACTCCTACGGATCACGGCGGGGTAACCACGAGGTCATGATTCGAGGAACTTTCGCCAATATTCGTCTCAAGAACCTGCTCCTCGATGGCGTGGAGGGCGGCTTCACCCGCGACTTCACCACCGCCGCGGGCGACCAGGCGTTCATCTACGACGCAGCGGAAAACTATCGCAAGGCGGGGGTTCCGCTCGTCATTCTCGCGGGTAAAGAGTATGGGTCTGGGTCTTCGCGTGACTGGGCGGCGAAGGGGACGAACCTCCTGGGGGTTCGCGCGGTCATCGCGGAGAGCTTCGAGCGAATTCACCGCTCGAACCTGATCGGTATGGGTGTTGTTCCACTCCAGTTCCCCACGGGCCAGAGCGCCTCCTCGTTGGGTCTCGATGGGTCCGAAATCTTCAGCGTGGAGGGCATTACAGCCCTCAATGACGGGGAGACTCCCGCAACGCTGAAGGTTGTCGCTGCGCCCAGTGAGCACTCCGCATCGGGTCGCGAAGCGGTGAGTTTTGACGCCATCGTGCGGATTGACACCCCGGCGGAAGCTGACTACTACCGCAACGGTGGGATCCTCCAGTATGTGCTGAGGTCACTGCTCTAGAAGTGTGTTCAATTGTCTGATGGGCCCCATCAGACAACACCTCCTAGAGTGTAGGTATGTCTCTTCTCGACACGGTCCAGTCCCCTGCGGACCTGAAGAAACTCTCTAGTGCTGAACTAGAAAAGCTCGCGAGTG
>JALQXU010000163.1 GCA_023263045.1 Pontimonas sp. | reverse complement strand
TGATTCTCACTCGCTGACGTATGCGGAGCTCACCGCTGAGGTCAAGAAGGCGGCCAATCTTCTGACTTCCCTAGGACTTGGCAAAGGTGACCGCGTTGTCCTCTATATGCCTCTCATTCCCGAAGCCGTGATTGCAATGCTCGCGGTGGCTCGCTTAGGAGCCATCCACTCCGTGGTCTTCGGAGGGTTTAGCGCCGAGAGCCTGCGGGCTCGCATCGATGACGCCCAGGCCACCATGGTGATTACCGCGGATGGCGGTCACCGTGTTCCCACTTAAAGCGGCGGTGGACCAAGCTCTCGAGGATGGACAAACAGCAGTGTCCACCGTGCTTGTGGTGAAGCGCGGTGGAAATGAGGTGACCTGGGTCGAGGGTCGTGACCTGTGGTGGCACGAGGAAATGGCACCCATGGTGGCCGACCACGAAGCGAAAGCTTTTGAGGCGGAAAACCCGCTGTTCATTCTCTACACCTCGGGAACCACGGGTAAGCCCAAAGGAATCCTGCACACGTCGGGGGGTTACCTCACCCAAGCTGCTTTCACGCATAAGAACGTCTTCGACTTACACGCGGATACCGACGTGTATTGGTGCACCGCGGATATCGGGTGGATTACCGGACACAGCTATGTCGTCTATGGGCCCCTCGTTAACGGCGCCACTCAGGTGATCTATGAGGGAACCCCCGACACCCCGCACCCTGGACGATGGTGGGAAATTATTGAGAAGTATGGGGTCACCATTTTCTATACGGCACCCACTGCGATTCGCACGTTCATGAAGCTCGGTCGCGAGATCCCGCAGAAGTTCGACCTCTCGAGCCTTCGGGTTCTCGGCACCGTAGGAGAACCGATTAACCCAGAGGCCTGGATGTGGTACCGCGAGGTCATCGGAGGGAACACGACCCCCATTGTGGATACCTGGTGGCAAACCGAAACCGGCGCCATCATGATTTCTGCCCTACCCGGTGTGACCACCGCGAAGCCGGGAAGTGCCCAGGTGCCCCTCCCGGGAATCTCGGTGGACGTCCTCACCGAGGACGGTCAGAAGGTCGGCCCGGAAGGTGGCGGACTGCTGGTCATCACCGAACCGTGGCCGTCCATGCTGCGAGGAATTTGGGGTGACGACGAGCGGTTCAAAGAGACCTACTGGTCGATGTTTGGTGACAAGTATTTCGCCGGCGATGGCGCACACCTCGACAAGGACAACGACGTGTGGTTGCTCGGTCGAGTCGATGATGTCATGAACATCTCCGGTCACCGCTTGTCCACTATGGAAATTGAATCAGCGCTCGTCGCTAACTCCATGGTGGCGGAAGCCGCCGTCGTGGGAGCCAGTGATGACACCACCGGTCAAGCGGTCGTCGCGTTTGTCATCCTCAAGTCCCGCTTTGTGGGAACCCTGAGCGAGGACGAGGTGACCGCACAACTGCGTGAGTGGGTCGCTCAGCAAATTGGGGCGATCGCCAAACCGCGGACCGTGTTTGTGGTGGCCGAGTTGCCCAAGACTCGCTCGGGCAAGATTATGCGTCGACTGCTGCGCGACATTGCCGAGGGTCGAGACGTGGGAGACACCACTACCCTCACCGACACGTCGGTGATTCGCACCATCAGCGATGGACTGAAGTAACTAGCTGGCTATCTCCAGAATCAACTCAACCTCGACGGGAGCATCCAGGGGAAGCACGGCAACGCCGACTGCTGCCCTCGCGTGCTGACCGATATCGCCAAAGATTTCTGCGAGCACTTCAGAGGCACCATTGAGAACTTGGGGCTGACCGATGAAGTCTGGAGCGGAGGCCACAAAACCGTTCACTTTGATGACCCGGGTGACCTTATCGAGCGAACCCAGGACACTGTGGGCGGCAGCCAAGGCATTCAA
>JALQXU010000162.1 GCA_023263045.1 Pontimonas sp. | reverse complement strand
CTGGTCAGCACGCGGAGTGGGGCGAGATGCTGCCTCCCCTCGCTGTTGCTCTCGCGCTCCTTTCAGGTATCTGGCTTATCGTGGCGCGCATGAGCTCAAAGCGTGGAAAAGTTCTGACCGCAGTCATCGGCGGAGTAGTGGTGGTGGTCGGGATTATTGCCGTAGTGATCACGGTGCTGGCGGGTCATTCCGGGGCGGAAGAAACCTGGTCGGATCGCATCGAGGGTAGCGACTCCACTGTGATCGAGATGGACGAAGAGGAGATGATTCCAGTCGAGCCCGATGGGGGAACGGGAGCATCCGAGGGCGGGGCGGTTCTCGGCCTGGAGACCGTTGCTGCGAACAACTCCGAAGAGAGTTGCTGGGCCATCATCGGCGATAACGTCTATGACTTAACCGACTGGATCAATTCCCACCCTGGCGGATCGTCTCGGATTCTGGGGTTGTGTGGCACGGATGGCACCAGCCAATTCCAGGGTCAGCACGCAGGCTCGTCTTCGGCCCAGGGAACACTGGAGAACTATCTGCTGGGCGCTCTCGGGGACCCGGTTCCCTAAGCCTCGTAGGATTCCAGACGCTCCACAGGGAGCTCAACCGCGTCTGCGAGTTCCGCTTTCAGCCGGATAATCGGTGGCGCATCGAAGTGCGCCTGCCAGTGCTCCCTCGTGCTGAAGCGTTCATAAAGCATGAGATCGCCGTCAACCGCATCAAACACTCGATACTCTTCGCATCCCTCGAGGGCACGAATCTCGGGGAGCAGCTCCACAATGAGAGCGCGGGTGAAGTCTCTTTTTCCGGGGAGGGGTTTGAGCCTCACAAAGACCGTGCAGGGAGCGTCCATTCCAGGAAGTGTAGGGGCCTAGTCTGTGGGAGTGGACTTGGAGCTCTTGGGTTTGATGGCGGTCTACTCCTTTGTCACCTCAGTGAGTCCAGGCCCCAACAACACCATTCTTCTCACCCTGTCGGGGCGTTTTGGTCATCGCGGAGCGATTCCTCACCTGCTCGGCATGGTGGTTGGACTCTCCACCATGGTGATCGCGATGAGTGCGGGGTTGGGGGCATTTTTTGCCGCCTATCCGACGGTCTATCAGGTCATGAAGTATGTCGGTTTCGCCTATGTCCTCTATATGGCCTGGCGAATCTATCGGGCCGCCTTGCCCGAGCCTGGACAGGGCGAGGGTAAACCGACGACTCTGTGGCGGGCCACCCTGTTCCAGTGGGTCAATCCAAAAGCCTGGATTGTGATTGCGACCTTTGTCACGGCTTACGTGCCAGTCGAGCTGGGTCCGCTCAGCATCCTGATTGCCCTGGCGATGTTCATCGGCTTCACCATGCCAGGCGCTGTGGTGTGGGTGTTTGTGGGGACACTCCTGTCTCGGTGGCTTCGCACACCACGATCGCGCAGGGTGTTCACCACCGTGATGGCGCTAGCGCTTGTCGCCTCTATGGTGCCGGTGTTGTTTATCTAGCGCCTGATGACCCTTACCGGCTCGGTGTCGGGAAGGGGTGTCGCATCTTTGCCCCTCAAATCGGGGTGAGCGCTGCGGAAAATCGCTGGCACCAGGAACCCGATGAGCGCAAAAATGCTCGCGGCGACGAAGCCTCCGAGCGAGCCAAAGCCATCGATCGCGAACCCGGCAACGGCAGAGCCAAGCGCTGCTCCCACGAGTTGGCCCGAACCCATCCAGCCATACGCCTCGGCGGTGTCGGAGAACTTGACGCTCGAGGACACGATGGCGAACATCACCGCAAGCGCGGGCGCAATGCCCGCGCCAGCAATCAAGAGTGCGAACGCAATCCACCAAAAATCGAGGAAGGCTCCGGCCATCGCAATGCCGATGAACACAACGAGCATCCGCGCGGCCAGGGCCCAGGGCCCGATAGCCATTCCTCCGAGCGCTAAGCCTCCGATGATGGAT
>JALQXU010000161.1 GCA_023263045.1 Pontimonas sp. | reverse complement strand
GTCATCGCTCCGGAGGTCACCAGGGTCTCAGCCATCAAGCTCTTGGGGCTTAGTTGATAGGGAGCGCCCGCTCGGCGCAATGCGGCCAAGACGTCGAACTCCCAGGATTCCAAATGCGATGCCTTGAACGCTTCCCGGCGATACTTATCGACCCGTTTTGCAATGCGTGTGACCCGGGAGAGCACCTGCAGAGGGGTGATGTCGAGGTCGGGCCGCTCTCTCGTCCACGCGTCGACAATGCGGTCAACATCGTCAGCGGGCGTGGTCATCACACCATTATCTGTCCTCTGGCAGACTAGGGGAGGCCTTTGGGCCTCTTCCGCCTTGGTGTAACGGCAGCACGACAGCCTTTGGAGCTGTGAGGTCTAGGTTCGAATCCTGGGGGCGGAGCCAGCATTGTCCGCCAGTCTCAGCCCGAGAATCCTCCAGATGGGCTTAAATGAAGGTATGAGCGATGCAGCGCTGGCCGTCGTGGTCTTGGCCGCGGGTCAGGGAACGCGCATGAAGTCCTCCGTGGCGAAAGTGCTCCACACCCTGGCGGGAGTCCCACTCATTGGACACGTGGTCGCCACCGCGCAGGCCTTGGAGCCAGCCCACCTCGCGGTCGTGGTGCGACACCAGCGAGACGACGTCGCTCAGGCGGTTAGTGAACGTGCCCCCGAAGCCCTCATCGTCGACCAAGACGACGTGCCCGGAACCGGACGAGCGCTCGAGGTTGCCCTGGAGGCGCTTCCGAAGTCCTTCGCTGGTGATGTTGTCGTCGTCAGCGGCGACGTCCCCCTGCTCGATTCCGACACTCTGCGGGCCGTGATTGCTCATCACCGCCAGCAAGGCGCCCCCGCCACCCTGATCTCCACGGTTCTTGCTGACCCCACGGGGTATGGACGAGTTGTTCGGGATGACTCGGGACACGTGGTCAAAGTCGTTGAGGAGCGTGACGCGGCCGCTGACGAAGCTGCGATGAGCGAGGTCAATGCTGGAGCCTATGTTTTCCAGCGTGAACCGGTCGCACTGGCGCTGGGAGCTATCGGCACCCATAACGCGCAGGGGGAGAAGTACCTCACCGATGTGGTCGAGTCTCTCGCCGGGGGTGGGCAGGCGGTGCAGGCTGTTCGCGTCGAGGACTCCTGGTTACTCGAGGGCATCAACGACAAAGCCCAACTCAGTGACGTCCACGCGAGGCTCAACCGCATGATTGTGAGGGGGTGGCAACTGGCCGGAGTCACCATCGTGGATCCTTCGAGTTGCTTTATCGATGTCGGAGTGCAGCTCGCTGAGGATGTCACCATCGAGCCTGGTGTTCAGCTGCGGGGATCCACGGTAATCGAGTCCGGTGCCACGATTGGTCCAGAGACGACCTTGCTCGACACCACCGTGGGTGCTGGCGCACAGGTGGTGCGCACTCACGCCGAGGGCGCTGAGATTGACGCGGGAGCGAGAGTCGGACCGTTCTCCTACCTTCGGCCAGGAGCCAGTATTGGCGAGGATGGCAAGGTCGGAGCGTTTGTCGAAATCAAGAATTCCACTCTGAAGAGAGGCGCCAAAGTTCCCCACCTCTCCTACATCGGCGATGCCGAGATCGGCGAGGGCACCAACATTGGTGCTGGCGCTATTACTGCGAACTATGACGGTGTGGCCAAACACCGCACCACGATTGGCGCTCACGTGAAAACCGGTTCCCACACGGTGTTCGTTGCCCCAGTAGAGATTGGGGATGGTGCCTACGGTGCTGCGGGTGCTGTTATCCGACGCAGTGTTCCCCCGGGCGCTCTCGCCATGAGTGTCTCCACACAGCGCAACCTTGAAGGCTGGGTTGAAGCCAACCGTGGGGGCACGCCGTCAGCCGACGCCGCGTCGAAGGCTTCGAAGGGTAAGAAATAGCTAATGACCATCCCCGCTCCTCCCCCTGAAGCAAAGAGGCGATAGATACCCGTGACCACGATTACC
>JALQXU010000160.1 GCA_023263045.1 Pontimonas sp. | reverse complement strand
CAATATCCCATAACGTCAGCGTGATTGCTCAAATGGCGCAGACGCGCCATCTCCTCATTGTTGTGAAGGCCAATGGATATGGTCACGGAGCGCTCACGGCGGCAAGGGCTGCCCTGGAGGGTGGTGCGACGTGGCTGGGAACTGCGGACACGGCCGAGGCCATGGAGCTTCGAGCGGGAGGTATTGATGCCCCCGTGTTGGCGTGGTTGTTTGGCCCTGATGAGGACCTAGCGCCCGCACTGGAGGCAGGAATCGATCTCGGCGTTTCGTCACTCGCACAGCTCGAACAGGTCACTAGAGGAACGTCGGCTGGCAGACCGGCCCGAATTCACCTGAAGGTGGATACCGGTTTGGGTCGAAGCGGTGCTGATCCCAGGGATTGGGAGACCCTATTCAGCGCGACCAAGAGCGCTCAAGACTCCGGTGCAATCGAGTTAGTCGGAATCTTCACTCACCTGTCGGGAACCTCAAGCGATGCCGATGGTCGCCAAGGCGAGGTGTATCTCAAGGCCTTAGAGGTGCTCGATGCCACCGGGCTCAACCCGGAGATTCGTCACGTCACCTCCAGCATCGGAACCAGTGACTCACCCGCTCTTGCCCACGACATGGTTCGGGTGGGGGCAGCCGCATATGGGGTTCCTGTCACACCGCGCTACCACGAGGTGGGTTTGATTCCCGCGATGCGGGTGAGTGGGCAGATTATTTTGACCAAGCGAGTCCACGAGGGCTTGGGTGTCGGCTATGGCCACACTTATAGAACTTCCTCTGAGACCACACTCGCCCTCGTCCCACTGGGTTATGCCGATGGAATACCGCGCCACGCCTCTAACGCTGGACCCGTGAGCGTTGAGGGCGAGCGATTCACCGTGTCAGGTCGAATCTCGATGGACCAGTTCACGATCGATGTGGGGGACTCTTCTGTAAAAGAAGGGCAATGGGCTGTCCTGTGGGGTGATCCATCCCAGGGTGAACCGAGCGCCAACGAGTGGGCTGAGGCTGCCGGAACGATTGCGTACGAAATCATCACGCGACTGGGCTCCCGGATTCCTCTCGTGGTGGCCCGATGACCTTGGTCATCCCAACCAGCGCTGATATGGAGCGCTGGGGCTCACTGTGTGCAGGCGTCGCGGAAGCCGGGGATGTCATTGTGCTCACGGGTGAACTGGGAGCAGGAAAGACCACATTCGCCCGGGGCTTTGGTGAGGCGCTGGATCTCGACACCCCCGTGTCGAGCCCTACCTTCATTGTGGCGAGGACACACCCGAGGAATGACCCCGCACTACCCTCCCTGGTCCACATTGACGCGTATCGCCTGGGTTCGGCTGCGGAGCTCGATGAGCTCGATATTGATGTCGAAAAGTCGATAGTGCTCGCTGAGTGGGCCTCCCCCTACGCCTCAGCTCTTGCTGATTCGTGGGTAGAGATTGTGCTCGAGCGACCCGTGGGTGGCTCGGCCTCCCTCGAGGATGATGAGCCTCGACAGGCAACACTGGTGGCGCACGGCCAGGGCAGTGAACTTGCCAAGCGGTTGGGTGCCGTCAGCGAGGAGTTTCATGTTTCTCGCGATTGATTCTTCCCTCGGAACGAGTGTTGCCGTGGTCTCTGGCGACGGCACCATCCTCGCTGAGGCGTCGAGCGATGACCATCGTGGTCACGCAGAGAACATTGGGGCCCTCATTGAGGAAGCCCTTGCGAGCGCTGGTTCTAAACCAGCCGAAGTGACCCATGTGGTGATGGGAATCGGCCCTGGTCCCTTCACCGGGTTGCGTGTGGGTATGGCGGCAGCGGAAGCTTTCGCCCTCTCCCGGGCGCTCCCGCTGGTGCCGATTGTGAGCCATGACGCTGAAGCGTTCGGCCTGGGTGATGTCGTGATTGTGACGGATGCCAGGCGCGGTGAGCTAGCGGTGTCGGTATACACGGGGGATGCGGTGGCCAGGCGGGTGCTCGGTCC
>JALQXU010000015.1 GCA_023263045.1 Pontimonas sp. | reverse complement strand
GTAACCCTCAAGACCGCCAAACGGGGCGAGCTTGCGGACCTGGGGACCTCTGTGGCTCTCAACGCTCGCCACACCCTGCAGAGCCATCTCTCACACCGAACCAGCGACCCAGTCAGCAGGTCTCGTGCTCTCGCTGAGCTTCAGAGCGCTCTGAGCCTGGAGGAAGCTCCGCTTCGTATTGAGTGCTTCGACGTCTCTCATTTGGGTGGAGAGAACGTCGTTGCATCCATGGTGGTCTTTGAAGACGGTTTGCCGAAGCGGGAGCACTACCGAAAATTTGCGATTGAAGGCGTCCGGGATGACACGGAGGCAATCCATCAGGTTCTCAGTCGGCGCCTCGCTCGACTTGTCAACACCGACGCCAACCAAGGGCCCTCAAACCCAGGTTTTCGATACCCACCAGGGTTATTGATTGTTGATGGTGGGCTTCCGCAGGTCAATGCGGCTGCGCGAGCACTCGCAGAGGCAGAACTGGATATCCCAGTCTGTGGTGTTGCAAAGAAACTCGAGGAAATATGGCTTCCGAACACTCAATTCCCAGTCATCCTCCCTCGATCATCGGATGCGCTGTTCATGGTTCAACGCGTTCGAGATGAGGCTCACCGTGTTGCAATCAGTTACCAGAGGGGAACGCGCAAGAAGTCTCTCCGGACCGAGCTCACGGACATCCCGGGTGTGGGGGAGGGCACAGCGAAGGTCCTACTCAAGCACTTCAAGTCCGTCACCAAGCTCAAACAGGCGACCAGGGAGCAAATCCTCGAGGTTGACGGAGTAGGTCCCACACTCGCCGATGCCATCCAGGCCTTCTTCTCCGAGAGCTAAAGCGGGAGCGCTACGATGCTGTCAACAGGCGGGGGAGGTTTTTTGTGACAAAGCACGATGGACCCTCCGTGCTCATCGTCACCGGAATGTCTGGGGCCGGTCGGTCGACCGCAGCACACTCACTCGAGGACCAAGGCTGGTACGTCGTCGACAACCTGCCGCCCCAAATGCTTCAACCTTTGGTGGATTTGGCGCACGATCCCGACAGCCATATGTCGAAGCTGGCGGCCGTGATGGACGTCCGCGGGGGTTCTTTGTTTGAGCACGCTAGCGAAGTCATCGAGTCCCTCTCCGAACACGCCAATGTTCACGTCCTCTTTCTCGATACGACAGACGACACTCTTGTTCGACGATTCGAGCAGGTGAGGCGTCCCCATCCTCTTCAAGAAGACGGCACTCTCCTCGAAGGCATCACGCGTGAGCGCGCTCTGATGCATCCGATCCGGGAACAAAGCGACCTCGTCATCGACACCTCGGAAATGAACATTCACCAGCTATCGACGGCTGTGGCCGCAGCATACGGAGCCCCTGGCGAGACACGAACCAGGCTCACTATCGTGAGCTTCGGCTATAAGTACGGTCTCCCGTCCGACGTTGACATGGTCGCTGATATGCGGTTTCTCCCCAATCCGTACTGGGAGGAATCGCTCCGGCAGAACACGGGAAAAGATGCTCCGGTGAGCAACTTTGTGCTCGCGAACCCTCTGGCACAAGACTTTCTCGATCAGTTCGAACGAGCCCTCCATACTGTGTTGTCTGGCTACGTTTCCGAGAACAAGACGTACGCAACCATTGCGGTAGGGTGTACCGGTGGTAAGCATCGCTCCGTAGCGATGGCCGAGGAACTAGGCGCACGGCTGACCGCACGAGCTGATGTCCAAGTCACGGTTAAGCACCGTGATTTAGGGCGCGAATAGGTTTTCATAACGATGCATTCTTTGACTGTTGCCGTGAAAGACGAGCTGGTCTCCCACCAGTCGGACATCACCAGTCATCGAGTGGCCGAGTTGTCGACGATTCTCCGGTTTGCGGGGGGACTGCACGTCATCGGCGGCAATATTGCCGTCGAAGTCGAGCTCGATCACCTCGAGACCGCCAAGAGAGTCAGAAAAGACATCCGAGACATTTTCGGGATGGCGACAGATGCGGCTGTCATGCAGCCGGCAGGAAACCGCACTTACCCCCTGTATGTCGTGCGAGTACGCCAAGGCGGCGAGACACTGGCGCGTCAGACCGGTCTCTTGGACCCCCGCAAGCGCCCCGTGCGAGGACTCCCCAACAAGCTCACTACTTCGCCTATCGGAGACCTTCCCGCTATCTGGCGGGGAGCCTTCCTCGCGGGCGGGAGTATCAGCGAGCCGGGGAGGTCGGCCGCCATTGAAATTGTGGCACCCACCGGAGAGGCAGCCATGGCCATGGTGGGAATCGGGGCCAGAATTGGTGTCACCTCGAAAGCCCGTGAAGTCCGTATGGCACATCGTGTGATGGTTCGTGATGGAGAGGCCATTTCGGAGCTGCTGACTCTCATGGGCGCACCAGGTGCGGTGTCGGAGTGGGAGAAACTCCGGGAACGCCGAGAGGTCCGTGCCACAGCAAATCGGCTGGTGAACTTTGACGACGCAAACCTCAGGCGTTCAGCGCAAGCTGCTGTTGCGGCGTGTGCGAGGGTAGAACGCGCGCTCGAAATTCTGGGTGAGGAAATTCCCGATCACCTTCTGTATGCGGGAAACCTGCGCCTCACTCACCGAGACGCGAGTCTCGACGAATTGGGTCACCACGCAGACCCGCCACTGACCAAGGACGCGGTGGCCGGACGCATCCGGAGGCTTCTCGCCATGGCAGACAAGAAGGCTGAAGACCTGGGAATTCCCAGCACTTTGGATGCCGTTCCCGCTGAGGTCGACTAGACCCTCATCAGACGCTCAGTCGGTCGTTCTAGACTGTGGGCACGCTCACACGATCTCTGGAGGATGTCATGACGTATTCGCTTCCCGAACTAACCTACGACTATGCGGCCCTGGAACCCCACATCAGCGCTCGAATCATGGAACTCCACCACTCAAAGCACCACAAGGCTTATGTGGATGGCGCTAACCATGCTCTCGCCCAGATGGCCGAGGCACGCGAGACTGGCAGTTTTGCCAACATTAATCGCCTGGAGAAGGACCTCGCCTTCCACCTGGGGGGTCACGTTAACCACTCCATTTTCTGGACCAATCTTGCTCCAGACGCCGGGGGAACCCCCGAAGGAGAAGTCGCATCAGCCATCGACGAGTATTTCGGTTCGTTCGACGCCTTCAAGGCACATTTTCAGGCCGCGTCTCTGGGAATCCAGGGCTCGGGCTGGGGCGTCCTCTCGTGGGATCCCCTGGGTTCACGGCTCGTGATTCAGCAGCTCTTTGACCAGCAAGCAAACACCGCCCAGGGAACTATCCCGATTCTGCAGCTCGATATGTGGGAGCACGCCTTCTACCTCGACTACCAGAACGTCAAAGCCGACTACGTGGCCGCGTTCTGGCACATCGTCAATTGGGAGAATGTTGCGAAACGTTTCGAAGCGGCCCGTGCTCATGCGGGGGCTTCACTGCTAGTCTGAGACTGCAAGACACTGGAATGGGCCGGGGTTTTCCCGGCCTTCTCCATTTCCGCTGAACAATGAAGGGACACCCTCTGTGGTCAACGTTGCCATCAACGGCTTTGGTCGAATCGGACGAAGCTTCTTTCGAGCTGCTCTTGCTAGCTCCCACGACATCACCATTGTCGCCGTCAATGACCTGACCGATCCCAAGGCGCTCGCGCACTTGCTCAAGTATGACTCGGTGGGAGGCCGACTCCCCGTCTCGGTTGAGGCTGGCGAGGGCGCCATCGTCGTCGATGGTAAAGCCATCACCGTTTATGCAGAGCGTGATCCTGGCAACTTGCCCTGGGGCAAACTCGATGTCGACATCGTGGTGGAGTCCACAGGTTTCTTCACCGATGCAGACAAGGCGAAAGCACATTTGAGCGCGGGAGCAAAAAAGGTCATCATCTCCGCGCCTGCGAGTGGCGAAGACCTCACCGTGGTCATGGGGGTGAACCACGAGGACTACGAATCGTCTGCCCACCACATCGTGTCCAACGCGTCCTGTACGACGAACTGTCTCGCCCCGATGGCGAAGGTGTTCCACGATGCTTTCGGTATCGAGAAAGGTCTGATGACCACCGTCCACGCCTACACTGCAGACCAAAATTTGCAAGACGGCCCACACAGTGACCTCCGTCGTGCACGAGCGGCTGGGGTGAACATCGTTCCTACCTCGACTGGTGCAGCAAAAGCCATCGGTCTGGTGCTCCCTGAGTTGAAAGGGAAGCTCGATGGCTTCGCGCTCCGGGTTCCCGTCCCCACGGGATCCATCACGGACCTGACGGTTGAAACCTCGCAAGAGGTGACCCTGGAGCAGGTGCAGGATGCGTTCCGGTCCGCTTCGGACAACGGCCCGTGGAAGGGTGTTCTGCGCTACACCGAGGAGCCCATTGTCTCCAGCGACATCGTGGGTGACCCCTATTCGTCGATTGTGGATGGCGGGCTCATCCGCGTCATCGGCAACCAGGTCAAGATGAGCTCCTGGTACGACAACGAGTGGGGCTACTCCAACAGGTTGGTGGACCTTGCGTCCTACATGGCGGCACAACTCTAAGTAGTGGCACTTACAACTCTGGAGGAATCCCTCGACCTAGACGGTCGCCTGGTTTTCCTGCGTGTGGATGCCAACGTTCCACTGGACAACGGCGCCATCACTGATGACGGGAGAATCCGGGCTTTTCTGCCTACACTCAAGTGGCTCACGGAACGGGGAGCATCCGTCGTGATCGCTAGTCATCTCGGGCGCCCCCAGGGTCCTGAGGATCATCACCTCAGTGCCGCTCCGGTGGCTGCACGAACTTCCGAGCTTGCTGGCTTTCCCGTTCCTCTCATCCCCGGTGTCACGGGGGACGTGGTGTGGAGTGCATTGGAGGAAATGAAACCCGGTGAGGCGGTCTTTCTCGAGAACCTTCGGTTTGATGCGAGGGAAACGTCGAAAGAAGACTCGGCCAGACTTGAACTGGCCATGGAGTGGGCATCCCACGTCGACGCGTGTGTTGTCGATGGTTTTGGGGTCGTGCATCGGAAACAGGCGAGTGTGTATGAACTTCCGCGGATCACACCTTCCTACGCAGGGTTCTTGGTGGAGAAGGAAGTCGATGTCCTCGAGCAGCTGACCTCCCGTCCCGAACGGCCCTACACCGTTGTCTTGGGCGGATCTAAGGTCTCGGACAAGCTTGGCGTCATTGAGGCGCTCCTTCCTACTGTCGACCGCCTGATTATCGGCGGCGGGATGGTGTTCACCGTCCTCGCCGCACAGGGCCACGCCGTGGGCAAGAGTCTCCTCGAGAAGGACCACATCGAGATCGTGAGGGGATTCCTCGACCTCGCTTCGAAGCTGGGCGTGGAGATTGTTCTCCCCACGGACATCGTGATGGCCGACTCGTTTAGCCCCGATGCCTCCCACGTCACCCTTCCGATCGACCAACTGGAGCACGGACCCCAGGGGGCAGACGCTTTGGGGCTCGATATTGGAGAAGAGTCCTCGAAGACCTTCCAGGAGGCAATTGAGGGTTCCCAAACCGTGTTTTGGAACGGTCCTATGGGGGTGTTCGAGTTTGAGGCTTTCTCGAAGGGGACTCGCGCAGTGGCAGAGGCCCTGACCACGGTAAAGGGTCTCTCAGTCGTGGGCGGGGGAGATTCTGCTGCAGCGGTGCGTGCCCTGGGTTTTGCCGACAATCAGTTTGGTCACATTTCAACCGGAGGAGGAGCGAGCCTCGAGTTCCTCGAAGGAAAACATCTGCCTGGATTGGAGATTCTTGGATGGCAACCACCCGTCGCCCCCTAATTGCTGGTAACTGGAAGATGAACCTCGATCATCTTCAGTCCATCGCTTTCGTACAGAAGCTTGCGTGGGCTCTGAAGGACAAGAAGTTCAATGAACAAGAGGTCGAAGTAGCGGTATTTCCACCCTTTACAGATCTCCGGTCTGTTCAAACCTTGATCAACGCTGACGACTTACCGCTCCAGCTCGGTGCGCAAGATCTCTCTGTTCACGATGAGGGCGCCCACACAGGTGACGTCTCGGGCGTTTTCCTGAGGGCTTTGGACTGCACCTACGTTCTTGTCGGACACTCGGAACGACGTGCTGACCATCATGAAGACGACGATGTGTGTTTAGGCAAAGTCCAGGCCGCATTGAGAAACAACCTCGTTCCCGTGCTGTGTGTGGGCGAAACCTCCGAGGACCTGGAAAAGTATGGTGCGAGCAAGGTTCCGGTAGACCAGCTCACTGCGGTCCTCTCCTCGATTGATAAGAAAGCAGAGATTGTGGTCGCCTACGAGCCAGTCTGGGCCATTGGAAGCGGACAAGCGGCAACACCAGAACAAGCCGAAGAGGTCTGTGGGGCTCTTCGAGACACGATTCGCAGTGTCCACGGTGACGAGGCAGCAGAGCGCACGCGCATTCTTTATGGCGGTTCCGTCAAGTCGGGCAATATCGCCGGTTTCATGAAGCGGGAGAACATTGACGGAGCACTCGTGGGGGGAGCGAGCCTCGACGTCGACGAGTTTGTCGCCATCGCACGCTTCCCACACCACGTGAGTGTGGACTAGAACGCGCGCTCAGCGTCTATAGTGGTGAGGGTTTCGGGAGGTTAATGTGGAAATTCTGCGCGTCGTCTTTTTAGTGCTGCTGGCACTGACCAGCATTCTGCTGACGCTGATGATCCTCTTACACCGCGGGCGAGGCGGCGGCCTTTCTGACATGTTTGGCGGGGGAGTGACGTCAAACCTAGGCTCTTCCGGTGTTGCCGAACGGAACTTGAACAGAATCACTGTCGTGGTAGCCCTGGTGTGGGTGTCGAGCATTGTTGTGCTCGGACTCTTCACACGGTTCGATATTTAGGAAGGTTGGATTATGGCAACTGGCGGAAGCGCGATTAGAGGCACCCGTGTCGGCTCAGGCCCTATGGGCGAGCAGGACCGGGGAATTCAAGCGGACCGCATTGCCGTCTCCTACTGGGATGCGATGGGGAACGAGACAGTGCGATACTTCTCGGCTCAGATCGAACCCGACGAGATTCCCGACATTATCGATTCACCGACCACGGGGTTACCGGCGGGACGTGACAAAGACAATCCCCCCGAGTTGCCTGTTAATGAGCCCTACAAGACGCACCTCGCCTACGTGAAGGAGCGTCGCACCGACAAAGAGGCAAAGCAGATTCTCGAGGATGCGCTGACAAAATTGCGCCAGCGCAAAGGCCGTCTCTAGCTCTGAAGCGCTTTCCTCACGCGGGTGACGTCTGACGCGTCGCCGGTGAGGCTCAGCACCGGTTGCCCGCTTCGTGCGAGCACCTCAGCGTCGCCGTGCGCTTGGGCGAGCAGAAGCTGCCAGAAGTCGAAATCGCGACCGGGAATCTCAAGTTCTGCTTGGGGTGTCTGAATGATGTGAAGAAATACTCCCTCGGGTGCACCGCCTTTATGAAGTTGCCCCGTGGAGTGCAAAAAGCGTGGCCCAAAGCCCACGGTGACGGGTCGTCCCGTCGCGCGCTCTAGCGCATCCGCACACCCTCGCCAAAGGTGGGCACTCTCTCGTGGACCAAAAACACACAGCGCGATATAGCCATGTGGCCCCGCAAGCTCACCCAGGAGTGACGGGATGCTGCTCAGACTTGTTGGTGCTGTGGCAGGGGCAGAGGTGAATACAGAGAGACCCTCGAGTGAGTCCTCAACACGGGTCTCCTGGGTCGGTGCAGTGAGCAATTCCCGTGCCGCCACTTTCGCGCTTTCCACATTGGGCTGATCAAAAGGATTCACTCCCAGTTCCGCTCCGGCTACCGCCGTGGCGTACTCCCACAGGACCATTTGGTGAGCGATAGACCCCGATACTTCAATGTCACTATTCGATCCA
This sequence comes from Pontimonas sp., assembly GCA_023263045.1. GTDB lineage: Bacteria > Actinomycetota > Actinomycetes > Actinomycetales > Microbacteriaceae > Pontimonas. Next base: position 5,251 of record JALQXU010000015.1, on the reverse strand, counting down.
CTCGGCCCAACACTCAGTCCATCGTCGATGCGCTCAAGACTGGATTCCACCACAGGCAGAATGCCTACGCCATCTTTACCCGTTGACTCCGCCACCAACTGCTCGACCCAATCCCCAAACCCAGGCGCCTTCGGATCAGAGCGGTAGAGAATTTTGTTGACCTGGGGATTGCCTTGCGCGAGAGCGACTCCCAGCATGAGAGCTGGGTTATCAGGGCCCGTTGTGATGCACTGGTCATAGCCCTCAGACGCGGCCTCCAGGAACCGGGCAAGGTCGAGACCCGCAAGCCCGGCAGGCACGAGACCAAAGGGGGAGAGGACAGAAAAACGGCCTCCGATGGTTGGGTCGCCATCAAAAACTCGATATCCAGCCTCCAGCGACGAAATGCTGAGAGGTGAACCCGGATCACTCACCACGACCATGTGCCCGGCCGGATCGAGCCCTTGGGAGCGCAACGCGCCCTCAAACGCCCTCTTTTGAGAATCAGTCTCCACAGTTCCGCCAGATTTTGACGATACGACCACGACAGTGGCTGAGAGGTCCTGGTTCACGGAGTGCGAGACCTCATCAGGATGAGTGGAGTCCACGATGGTCAGAGGCAGGTTATGGGTGGCCGCTATCACCTCAGGCCCGAGGGACGACCCGCCCATTCCACACAGGACTACACGATTGATTCCTCGAGCCATAAGGTCTCTGTGCACCTCAGCAACTTCCGAAGCAAGGTCACTCCACACACGAGGGTCAGCGGTCCACCCCAGTCGGATTGAAGCCTCGGCTTGCGCCGATTCCCCCCACAGCGTCGAATCAGATTTCGAGAGAGACTCCATAAAGCCCTCTTGAGCGCGCTCCTCGCAACGACTCCGAATACCTTGGTTCAGGGGTTCCGTGATGGCGACCGACAGGCTCACGGAGATCCTTTCATGGCGGTTGCTACCGTCTCGAGGAGCTCTCTCCAGGATTCAACAAACTTCTCGACACCATCGTGCTCAAGAGCATCCGTTACCTCGGCGAGAGAAATACCCAAGTCCTCGACTGCGGCCAGCGTTTCTCGAGCTGCATCGAAATGCCCTGTCACTCGGTCGCCCTCAACAACACCGGCGCTCTCGAGGGCCATCAGGGTCTTTTCGGGCATGGTGTTCACGACATCCGCCACGGCGAGTTCGGTCACATAGTAGGCGGGCGGTAGAGAGGGGTCCTTGACGCCGGTGGAGGCCCAGAGTGGTCGTTGAGGGTTCATACCGTTCTGTTTCAGAACCTGCGCTCGCTCGGAACTGTGACGTTGGACGAATAACTCATAGGCAAGACGGGCATTGGCGACCGCGGAGAGGGAGCGGACAGCCGAGGCAGCATCGGAGTTGAGTGCATCAAGCTTCGCATCAATAGCCGAGTCCACACGGGACACAAAGAACGAGGCCACGGAGCGAATATCGGACAACGCGTGTCCAGCGGTCTGAGCTTTCTCGATGCCCTCAAAGTATGCGTCAATGACTTCGCCGTAGCGCTCCAAACTGAAGATAAGGGTGACGTTGACACTGATTCCCTCACCAATCACCTCAGCGATAGCTGGCAGACCAGCTTTCGTCGCTGGAATCTTGATCATCAGGTTTGGCCTGTCCACGCGGTTCCAGAGGTCCTTGGCTTGCTCAACCGTGCCGGCGGTGTCATGAGCGAGCAGAGGAGACACCTCCAGAGACACCCGTCCGTCCTGCCCGTCCGTCGAGTCGAAGACAAAACGCATCAGGTCGCAGGCGCCTTGTATGTCGCGAATCATGACCTCGAACACCGCCTCTTCGGGTGTGACACCCGCACGTGCAAGGTCAGCGAGGTCTCCGCTATACGAGTCGCTCCCGGAGACAGCACCCGCGAAGATGGTCGGGTTACTCGTCACACCCACCACATGGTTGTGCTCCATCAGAGAGGCCAAGGAGCCTGAGGTGAGCCTGTCCTTAGAGAGGTCATCGAGCCAGATGCTGACCCCAATTTGGCTCACTGCAGAACTAGGTGTGGATGTCATGTCTCTACTTTCCTGACGCTGCCAACGATTCCTTGGCTGCCGTCACCACGGCTTCGGGGGTGAGCCCGAATTCCTCATATAAACGCTGATAGTCGGCCGATGCGCCAAAGTGCTCGAGGGCGACAGTCCGTCCGGTATCACCGACGAAACGATGCCACCCTTGCGCAATGCCAGCCTCGATAGAAACCCGGGCCCGCACTTCCGGCGGTAGAACCTTGTGGCGATAGGCCTCGTCTTGCTCGTCGAACCATTCCACACACGGCATCGACACCACGCGAGTGCCCATCCCTGCCTCCTGGAGGACACTCCTTGCTGACAACGCAATGGACACCTCGGAACCCGTTGCGAGCAGAATCACCTGAAGTTCACCCTCGGCTTCAGCGAGAACGTATCCACCCCGTGCGGTGTGGCGGGCGTGCGCGAGTGTCGAGCCCACCGCGACGTCGTCGCCACGCTTCAGCACGGGGATTCCCTGTCGAGTGAGCGCAATGCCTGCTGGATTGTGCTGACGTTCGATCATGGTCTTCCAGGCATACGCGGTCTCATGCGCGTCAGCCGGACGCACGAGATCAAGCCCAGGAATCGCCCGCAACGTGGCGAGTTGTTCTACCGGTTGATGGGTGGGGCCATCCTCACCCAAACCGATGGAATCGTGGGTCCAGACATACCTCGCGGGTACGCGCATCAGTGCAGCGAGCCTGACGGCCGGTCGCATGTAGTCGCTGAAGATGAGGAACGTACCGCCAAACGGCTTGGTGGGCCCGTGTAGCGCGATTCCATTGAGGATGGAGCCCATGGCGTGCTCACGAATTCCAAAGTGAAGCACGGATCCGTAGAGGTCGGCCTGGAATTCCTTGGTCGAGTGATGAGCAGGGGCGAAGGACGCGCGTCCCTTAATCGTCGTGAGGTTAGAGTCTGCAAGATCCGCAGAGCCACCCCACAACTCGGGGAGAACACTCGCAAGGGCGTTCAAGACCTGACCGGAGGCGGCCCTGGTCGCCAGGGATCCCACCCCGTCAAAGGTCGGAAGTACGGCCTCAAGGTCCGGAAGCTCTCCTGCCAGGAGTCGGTCCAAGAGAGCCTTTTTGTCGGGATTCTTCTGTGCCCACTGAGAAAACGACTTATCCCATGCCTCGCGGGTGTGCCGAGACCGCTCTCCTAGGGCCCGGGTGTGCTCGAGGACCTCGGGGGGAACCACAAACGACTCTTCGGGATTCATCCCCAACTCGGTCTTGAGTGCCGCGAGCTCGTCGGCACCCAGAGCAGAGCCGTGAATCTTGCCGGTGTTTTGCTTGTGGGGGGCTGGCCACCCGATGATGGTCTTTACAACGATGAGGGAGGGGCGTTGTGTGTCCGCCTTGGCCCGGTTAATGGCCGCAAGCAGGGCATCTACGTCCTCCGAGTAATTCGCGGCTGAACCGAAGTCCACGGTGTGGACGTCCCATCCATACGCCTCGTATCGGGCCTGGACGTCCTCGCTGAAGGCGATGTCGACGTCGTCTTCGATAGAGATTTGATTGGCGTCATACAAAACGATAAGGTTCCCGAGCTCCTGGTGCCCGGCCAAGGAGGCGGCCTCGGCCGAGACTCCCTCCTGAAGGTCACCATCACCCGCGATGACATAGACGAAATGGTCGAAAGGTGACTCACCGGGTGATGTGTCCGGATCAAAAAGACCGCGCTCAAACCGTTGCGCGTACGCAAACCCCGTTGCGGAGGCAAGTCCCTGACCGAGAGGCCCCGTGGTGATTTCCACATGGTCTGTATGTCCATACTCCGGATGACCGGGAGTCAGTGAACCCCAGGTCCGCAGAGCCTTGATGTCGTCCAGCTCGAGCCCAAAACCTCCGAGGAACAATTGGACATATTGGGTGAGGGACGAGTGCCCCGCCGACAGGATGAACCTGTCCCGCCCCAGCCACTGAGGATCTGAAGGGTCAAGCGTCATGACTTTCTGAAACAGGAGGTACGCAACGGGCGCAAGACTGATCGCCGTGCCGGGGTGACCGTGACCGGCCTTTTCCACCGCATCAGCGGCCAGCACCCTCGCGATATCTACTGCTTTTCTGTCCTGGTCGCTGAAAACTGATCCCATAGGGGAGGGCCATCCTTTAGACATCGCTCGGTGGGGCTCAACATACGGCCCATCGCTGTCGAGTATAACGAGCCGACTTTCGGCTTCTCGCCCGTGACGCACTCAGCTCCTTGAAGGATTTCTTCTCTACACTTGGGGGCGTCGTGCAAGTCAAAGGACACTCTTCTCTATGACCTCCTCGCTCAGCGCTCCGCCACTGCGACGGAGTGTTCTCGGTGTCGTGCGCTCCTATGTCGCGCTCACAAAACCCCGGGTAATTGAGCTTCTGCTGGTCACGACTGTTCCGGTCATGGTTTTGGCGCAGCGAGGAATTCCCAATCTCTGGCTGGTGCTGGCGACAGTGGTGGGGGGTGCGCTCAGTGCTGGAAGTGCTAATGCCTACAACATGTTCATCGATAGAGACATTGACGAGCACATGGGCCGCACCAACGCGCGACCGTTGGTTACGGGCGAGATTTCGGGACCTGCAGCCCTGGTGTTTGCCAGTGCGCTCGGCGTTATCTCGGTGGTGTGGCTCTGGATTTTCACAACACCCCTCGCAGCGCTTCTGTCCCTGGCCGCAATTCTGTTCTATGTATTCGTCTACACACTGTGGCTCAAGCGCAGAAGCGAGCAGAACATCATTTGGGGAGGTATTGCCGGGTGTTTCCCCGTGCTGATTGGCTGGTCCGCGGTCACCGGCTCGTTGAGCCTTGAGGCCTGGATCCTCTTCTTGGTCGTGTTCCTGTGGACTCCACCGCACTACTGGCCCCTGTCGATGAAATATCGCGACGACTACGCGCGGGTGGATGTCCCGATGCTCGCTGTGGTGCGAGATGCACCCGCAGTCGGCCTCCAGGTGATTCTCTATGCCTGGGCAACAGTCGCTGCGTCGCTGTTGCTCATCCCGGTTGCGCCCATGGGTGTCCTCTACACAGTTGTCGCTGTGGCAGCGGGAGGGTGGTTCCTGTTCGAATCGCACCGGCTATACCAGCGGTCCCTGCGAGGCGATGAGCTCTCGCCCATGCGGGTGTTCAACTCGAGTATCAGTTATTTGACGCTGCTGTTTGTGGCTCTGGGAATCGATCCGTTACTTCCGGTCTAACTATTTCTCGCTGCGCCAGGAGAACGGTGGTCACCACAGCGACGAGCACCGCAGCCAA
>JALQXU010000159.1 GCA_023263045.1 Pontimonas sp. | reverse complement strand
AAGCATCGATGCTGCGATGCTCTTACCGACCGGGTCGTTCGGAGCAAATCCACCCCAGAACTGACCCTCAGCGGCCATGGGGTCCCAACCCAGAACGGTGACTGCTGTTCCGGTCTCGGTCTCGTAGGCCTTTGCACCGTAGTAGAAACCAGACATAAAGTCGGTCACTGCATCAATCTGGAGACCACCGTAGGTGCCTACCACCTTGCTGGTGGAGTATGCAGCGGCGAGGTAACCAGCGAGGTAGCTGGACTGGTTCATCTTGTAACCAACCGGCTTCAGGTTGTCGTTGCCTTCACTCCAACCATCAACCGTGACGAAGGAAACGTCAGGGTTGGCGGCTGCAGCAATGTTGACATCAGCCACCAAGTTGAATCCCACGGCGAAGATGACGTCACAGCTGGCGTCAACCATGGCCTGAAGGTTCGGGGCGAAGTCTTCCGCACTGTTGGACTCAGCCTCAGAGATCTGAACGCCGAGCTCAGACTCAGCACGAACCAGCCCGTCATAGACGGCCTCATTGAAGGAGTTGTCCTGCCAACTTCCTTCGTCAGAAACTGCGCAAGCCAGGAAGTCAAGCTCGGGAGCTGCCTCTACTGTCTCAACAGCTTCCTCTTCTACTGCTGCTTCCTCTTCAACGGGCTCCGCAGCACAACCTGCCAGAACCAGAGCTGCAGCACCAAAGGCGGCGATACCAGCGAAGGTACGCTTTGCAGTGATTGCTTTCACTAATGTGTCCTCTCATTTGGATATTTCCGCTATCTCCTGGAGTCCCCCTCAACGCCTCACGTTCCAGCGGGGACGCCCGAGAAGATAGCTCAGATAGGTTCAATCTTAGAGTGCGGATGTTCACCGGAATTTAACTCCGGAGCATGGCGCTCAGATGTGCCTCAAGCACCGCTTGAAGCTCTTTCAGGTAGCGGCGAGTCCGATAATGGGACGGGATGGAACGGTAGACGTCGCCATTGTGGATTTGATGTAGGAGTAGAACTCGTCGGCATCGACTCTCTCGATAACGCGAGCGTTGGGCTTCACCCCGTGAATACCCCAAGACATCGCCGAATATCCTCGAGTGAGGTCAGAATCGGCCTCGATATCGACTGCATAAGGCGCACTCTCCTGAACCAGTTCTGGATGAAGCATCAGTGCAACGGTGAGCGAATCTGGATGCGAAGAACCCGGAATCCCCACGCTTTCATCAAACTCGAGAGTTGTTTCACACACACGGTGGAAGAACTTCGCTACAGGTGTTGCTTGATTACCAATCTCAGCCATCTGATCTCTCGAGAAAATGGCGTCACGAACAGTCAGAGGCTCCCAAGGAACAACGGTGATATCGAAACCCGCTTGGAAGACAATTTTCGCCGCATCGGGATCTACATAAAAGTTGAACTCAGCGGCGGCGGTGATGTTGCCTCTGGCGTTGTTCGACCCACCCATTATGAAGAGATGTTTGACTCGGGAGGGAAAGTCCGGGTCCTTCACCACAGCCATCGCAATGTTGGTCAGCGGTCCAATGGCAACAAGATTGAGTGTCCCCGGCTCCTCACGGGTAAGGCGCAACATGGCATCCACTGCGTGCTCGTCCTCAACCGAGAGCCCGTCGTTTTCCATAGACAGGCCACCGACGCCATCGCCATGAACATTCTCAGCAGAGACCCACTCCCTCACCATGGGGCGACGGCATCCCAGATACACGGGGACCTGACCGAGAGCGCCAGCGACGCTCAGCGTCATCAGTGCGTTGGTGGTTTGCTGATCGAATCCAACATTTCCTGCGACCATCGTCACAGCGCGGAGATCGGCATCGGGATCAAGTACCCCGAGAAGGATTGCAACACAGTCATCTTGAGCCGTGTCGGTGTCGAGGATGAACGGGACGGTCACGCTCTAGCTACCTCAGTGCAGTCTGGAAGTACTCAATTGTCTTGGAGAGCCCCTCTCGTAACGGGACGGTGGGTTCCCACCCCAAAGAGTTCT
>JALQXU010000158.1 GCA_023263045.1 Pontimonas sp. | reverse complement strand
TGATCTCGCCGGATTCAGCCATCTTCACGTACTCGTTGTAGCGAGTGTAGAATGCCTGACCGTAGAGCTCGTTGAGGTCGGAGACCTCGAGTGGGTCGAAGAGGTACCACGGCTCGTCATTTTGAACACGCTTCATGAACTCGTCAGAGATCCACACAGCGGTGTTGGCGGTACGGGTACGACGGTAGGGGTCACCAGAGTTCTGACGGAGGTCAAGGAACTCGGGGAAGTCCAGGTGCCAGTTCTCCATGTAGAAGCAGAGTGCACCGAACTTCTTGCCACCACGGCTGACGGCGCGAAGCACCGAGTCGATGGTGTGCATGAAAGGAATCGGGCCGGTTGAAGTGGTGTTGTTCGAGCGGATGGGGGATCCCTGCGCACGAAGCTTGGTCACCGAGAGGCCGATTCCGCCGGTTCCCTTGGTCAGCCACATGACATCGCGAGTGGTCTTTGCGATGTGCTCGATGTCATCCTGCATTTCCATGACAAAGCAGTTGGCCAACTGTGGGTAGCTGGTTCCGCCGTTGACCAGAGTCGATCCTGCAGCGAGGTACTCGAGCTTCGACATCTTTTCGTAAAAGCGCAGAGCCTGGCTGGTGGGGTCTGCCTCGTTGAGGGTAAGACCCATGGCGATGCGCATCCAGAAGTACTGGGGAACCTCGAGCGGGTCGCCGTTGCGACCCTTGATGCCATAGCGGTTGTTCAGGGTGACAACCCCGATGTACTTGAGGAGTTCATCGCGGCTGGGCTCCAGGGCGGCTGCGAGACGGTCGAAGTCGAACATCTGGGTGAGGCGCTCATCGAGCAAACCTTCCTCCACTCCGCGACGGACGTTCTCTTCGAAGTGCTGGACGTGGAGCTTCTTGAGATCCTCTGCCGATTCGTAGTCACCGAGCACGCGCTTGTAAATGGTCTTCACGAGCAGACGAGAGGCCACCACGTCGAAAGCAGGGTCATCTTTGACGTTCTGCAGAGCGACCTGAATCACCGCTTCATCCAGCTGCTGGGTAGTGATGCCATCGAACAGCGTCAACTCGAGCTCGCTCGCGATCTGCGTCACCCAGGTAATCGAGTCGTCCAGCCCCTTTGCTGCTTCCTCGATAGCCAAGTTGATTTTGTTTGCGTCGTAGGGCTCACGGTCGCCGTTGCGCTTCACCACGGTGATGTTCACAGTTATCTCCTCATTTCTCTGGCCCGGGGGACCACAAATCACGTTATTTTCGGTTGAATTTCCGTCCCCGGTGGTGCTCAGAGGGCACTTTTTCCTTCGACAGCTTGACCACTATATATGGCACTTCTGACAATTTGCATACCCCATATCTTGTGGGCGTGTCCTCCACACCTGTGGACAACTTTGGCCCTTTTTCCACAAGCTTGGGGAGAGATTCTGCACCGCTAGAGCCCACTGTTTCAGGGACCACCGACGCCTGGACTCCCGGCGTAGGCTTGGGGGGTTGTGAACAAATACGCCGACCTGTTGAAAACTCCCGGAGTGGCCAGAATTATCTCTGCCCAGCTCACCGCGAGGCTCCCCTCGGGAATGATCTCCCTGGCGTACCTGCTCCACATCGAGCAAATCTTCAACTCGTACGGTCTAGCCGGGCTCGTCCTCGCGGCAACCAGCTTCGGGCAAGCACTCGCCGGGCCCCTGACCTCCCGGTGGATGGGCAACTGGGGCATGCGGCCCGTCATCACCCTCACGATTGTGGTTTCTGCCGCAAGCATGGCCGGAATCGCGTTCGTCCTCATGCCGATTGGCGCCTACATCGCCGTGGGATTCATCGGCGGGCTTGCCACCCCGCCGATTCAACCCGCTGTGCGGACCATCTACCCCACTATGGTGACCTCCAAACAACTCACTCCCCTGTTCTCGCTCGACGCCTCCGCGCAAGAAATCATCTGGATTGCGGGGCCCGTGGTCACCACCTTTATCGCCACCCAGATTTCGACCGAGTTGGCGATCATGGTTGCCGGTGCATTCTTGATCTT
>JALQXU010000157.1 GCA_023263045.1 Pontimonas sp. | reverse complement strand
CCATTGGTGCCGTATCCAAAGCTGCCGGATACCTCGTGAATACAGACTTCGGGGGTCATGGTGTCGGCCGCAGCATGCACGAAGACCCTTCGATCCCGAACGACGGGACTCCAGGGACCGGGCCGGTGCTCAAACCAGGCATGGTGTTTGCGATCGAGCCGTGGCTGATGCACAGCACCGACGAGATCTACACCGCGGAGGACGGCTGGACACTGATGAGCGCCGATGGTTCGCGCTCAGCCCACGTCGAGCACACCGTCGCCATCACGAAGAATGGTCCGCTCGTCTTGACCGAACGGAGCTAGTCGTCTAGCAGATCAGGGCGCATGCGACGCGTCCGCTCGAGAGATTGCTCATGTCGCCATGCCCGGATTGCTTCGTGATTGCCCGAGAGCAGCACCTCTGGCACATCGAGTCCTCGCCACGACCGCGGCTTGGTGTAGGAGGGATACTCGAGCAGTCCGCTCTCGTGGCTCTCTTCAACCAAAGACTCGGGGTTGCCCATAAACCCGGGGAGTAAACGGACGGTCGCCTCAATCATGGCCAGCGCTGCCACCTCGCCCCCATTGAGAACGTAATCGCCGAGGCTCACCTCGAGAACACGGTGGCTCCCCTGGTAATGCTCGATAACACGCTGATCGATTCCCTCGTAGCGTCCACACGCAAACACGAGGTGGGACGCGGTGGAGAACTCTGCTGCCAGAGGTTGGCTAAATAGCTGCCCGGCGGGGCTTGGGACGATGAGCCAGGAATCCTCCTGGAGCAGACCATCGAGCATTGCTCCCCACGGTTCAGGACTCATCACCATACCGGCCCCACCCCCGTAGGGAGTGTCATCGACGCTCTTGTGAACGTCGTCCGTCACATCCCTAAGATCGTGAACAGCGATATCGACCAGCTTGTTCTTGGCGGCCTTACCCACCAGCGATATGTCCAACACATCGAAGTAGCTGGGGAAGATACTGACGATGTCGATTTTCATGACTCGTCCGGTGCGCTCTCGAATAGCCCGCCTGGTGGAGTGATGACCACGATGCCGCCCTCGATGTTGACTTCGGGTACGAAATCCTTGACGAAGGGCAGCATGACCTCGGAACTACCCGTATTCACGACGAGGAGGTCTTGAGCGGGAAAATGCTCGACGCGGGAGACCTCACCGACGTCGACCCTATCGCGCATCACGCGCAGTCCCACCAGTTCGTGATCGAACCAGGCGTCGTTTTCGCTTGGCCTCGTGGAGGGGTCGTGTTCCACCCACAAAATCGCTTTCACCAGGGTTTCGGCCATCGTGCGATCTTCGACCCCCTGGAAGAAGGCCACTGGTGACGAATTCACTTCCCGAACACTCGAGAGGGTGATTTTCTTGCCAAACCACGGCGAATCCTGGGGAACCTGAAGAATGAACTCGTTTCCCGGCACAAACCTCAACTCCGGGTTATCGGTATAAACCTCGAGCTTGAGACCGCCCTTCAGCCCATGGGCTTTCACCAGGCGAGCAACTCGAAGCTCCACCCGCTCCGGCTTAGGCGCCGTGGGTTTGGAGGTCTCCGACATTAGGAGTCGGTATCGACGACGTCGACCCTGACCTTACGGCCACCGGCCAACGCGTTAATCACGGTTCGCAAGGCTTTCGCGGTTCGGCCTTGACGACCAATCACACGTCCCAGATCGTCGGGATGAACACGCACCTCGATGAGGTCACCCCGAGGGGTATCAACGACACTGACGGTCACCTCGTCCGGGTTATCCACGATTTCCCGAACGAGGTGATGCAGCGCGCGATCCAGCATTACTACTTGGTCTCCTCCGCAGGGGCGTCCTCAGCGGGCGCGTCTGCAGCGGCCTCAGCGGCCGGTTCTGCGGGTGCTTCCTCGGCAGGGGCCTCCTCAGCAGGTGCCTCTTCGGCAGCCGGTTCCGCGGGTGCTTCTTCGGCGGGAGCTTCCTCAGCTGCGGGAGTTTCCTCAGCGGGAGTTGCTTCCTCAGGAGCAGGAGCCTCGGTGGCCTCTTCAGCAGGAGCGGCTGCAGCGTCCTCGGCGGGTGCCTCAGCAGGAGCCTC
>JALQXU010000156.1 GCA_023263045.1 Pontimonas sp. | reverse complement strand
CCTCCTCGGTCAGCACGACTTCCGCTCCCCGGATCTCCCACCGACCGCTCTCAGCCAGGATGTCCTCGTCTGAGCTTCCCCAAACCACCTGGACGAAGGGAACATCAACCTCACGGACACTGACCTCGTCCATCGTGTCTCCGGCGACATCAAGAGAGAGGACGGCCGACCGAGTGTCGACGACCGTGAGCCTGGGGTTAGCAAGAGTTGTGTCCAAGATTCCCTCGTGACCTGAGAACACGAGTTCGCCCTCAAAAGACACGTCGGCATCCGTGCGATCCGGTGTCACATAGCCCTCGCCACCGGTAAAGGTGAACTCGGGAATCGAATACCCCACATCTCCTGAGGTCTGCCAAGAGCCCTCGGCGATTGCTCCTGAAATATAGGAGCGGAAGGATTCCTTGAAACCCCAAGTAATCGTGACTTCCCTGACCTCGCACACCCCCTCGGGGGCGGTAGCGGGGACCACACCCACCAGTGACGCTAGGGCCAGCGCGAAGATCTCACGCATGCGGGTGTCGCACCATCAACACGTGAGGAATACCTGCCTCGAGAAAAGTGTCACCCTGTGCTTCAAAACCAAACTGTGCATAGAGCGAGGTGATGTAATCCTGGGCATGGAGGTATAGCGGCTTATCCCCCGCGATCTCGAGTGCCCTCCTCATCAGGGCTTGGGCTAACCCCTGGCCCCTCTCACTTCGCCGCACCACCATGCGACCCAAGCTGTCGGGAATACCCTCGTGGTCCGCTGCTGCCTGAGGGTTGTGGACGATACGGAGATAACCCGCCATTCCCTCATCATCAGTAATCCATAGATGGATCGTGCTGGGGTCGCGATCTGCTGCGTCGAATTCTTCTTCGTCAATCTTCTGCTCGAGGAAGAAAACTTCCGAGCGAAGGACTGCCATCTCGAAGACTTCGTCAGGTGTGAATTCACCCCAGGTTTTCTGGATAACCTGACTCGACATCATGGGGCGAGTTTAATGGGAGAACCTTCATCGCCCCCGAGCCAAGGAGTGCACATGGTCGACAAAGTAGTCAAAGACGACGCCCTCTGGAAGGCCGAACTGCCTCCGGAGCGATACGCCATCTTGCGTCAGGCCGCGACCGAGCCACCCTGGACGGGCGAACTCCTCGCCGAGAAACGAGAGGGCGTGTATTCGTGTGCGGGGTGTGGCAATGAATTGTTCGCCAGTGACACCAAATTTGAATCAGGCTCTGGCTGGCCATCCTTCTTCGACTCCATTACACCCGGTGCTGTGGAGCTACACGAAGACCGGAGCCTCGGAATGGTGCGCACCGAGGTGGTGTGTGGGGCCTGCGGTGGACACCTTGGCCACCTGTTTGATGACGCGATCGGCACCCCCACCGGTCAGCGCTACTGCATGAACTCGCTGGCCCTGGAGTTTGACGAAAAGAGCGCCTAGGTCTTTCGCCCGAGTGTCACGAGAGCTGAACCCACCAGGGTTATCAGAGCCCCCACAATGGTTGCCGGCTGCAAGCTCGAGGAGGCCACCGGAAAAAACACGTCCAGAGCGATGGACCCCAGTAGCTGACCGGTCACGATGCTCACTCCCAGGCCCAAAACTCCAATCACGAGCACTGTCGAGGCCTGAATAGTGATGAAGATGGTGCCAACTAATCCGCCCGTCCACACCCACCATTGATCGGGCAGGGCACTCGGTCCCCCGGTGAACGGGAGGGATATCGCCGTCACGACCGCGAGAGTGACCGCACCCGCAAAGAAGTTCACAAAGGTCGCCGCGAGAGCGGAGCCCGCTGCCGCCTTCACCCGACCGTTGACCGCTTGTTGGTATCCCGTTCCAAAGCCCGCAATCAGGGGCAGCAAAAAGGCCAGTGTTTTGCCTTCCAAGGAGCCAGACAGAACATCGAGAGCGATCACAGCCCCGAGGATGGTCAACAGGGCACCCACGACCCGCAATGCGGTGAGCCGCACCTGGGGAGCACCAAACCATCCCTTGGTATCAATGGCGAGGGAACCAAACGCCTGACCGGTCACCACCGCAATAGTGAACAGTGCGACCCCCAAAATTCCT
>JALQXU010000155.1 GCA_023263045.1 Pontimonas sp. | reverse complement strand
ATACCGGCCTGGGCCACCATGCCCACGGCGGAGCGTCTGCTCGGAGGCATGTCTTTATACCAGGGCAGATCGCGCTCGAGCCTCGCCAGAGTGGCGCTCGACATATCACCCGAAATATTGCGCAACCAGGCCAGCGTTTGCTTCTTGGTCATGGCTTGGCTCATGCTGTCCTCCCCTGCGGGATGGCTAGTACTTAGGCTTCTCCACCGGCAGAGCCACTGGTTCCCGCGGTGACATCCAGAAGTTGGTACTTCGTCACTGCTTGTTGCAGAGAATCCGGTGCAACCGAGCCCTCTTTTGCCAGCTGTTGAAGCACTCTCGCGGTGATGGACGGGCCATCAATCGCGAAGTGACGTCGGGCGGCTGGTCTGGTGTCACTGAAACCGAAACCATCGGCTCCGAGGGTCAAATAGGTACCGGGCACAAATTCACGAATCTGGTCCTGGACGGAGTGCATAAAGTCACTCACCGCGACAATGGGTCCCTGCGCATCGGAGAGTTTCTGGGTCACGTAGGGAACCTGGGCCGGCTGATCGGGGTGCAAGAAATTGTGTCGCTCCGCTTCGACTCCGTCTCTGCGCAACTCATTCCATGAGGTCACGGAGTAAACGTCGGCATTGACCGACCAGTCCTTTGCGAGCAACTCCTGAGCTTCCAGTGCCCACGCCATCCCCACCCCGGAAGCGAGAATCGTGGCCGTGGGCGCACCCTGGAGTGAGCCCTTCTTGAGCAGGTAGATGCCCTTCAGAAGACCATCGACATCGAGTCCTTCGGGTTCATCGGGCTGCACCATCGGCTCGTTGTAAATGGTGAGGTAGTACATGACATTAGGGTCCGGATGGTTCCCGCCATACATTCGCTCGAGTCCGGCCTTCACGATGTGGGCGATTTCATAGGAGTAGGCCGGGTCGTAGGTAATCACTGCGGGGTTGGTTGAGGCCAACAACGGGGAGTGCCCATCGGCGTGTTGGAGTCCCTCACCGGTGAGAGTCGTCCGACCTGCCGTTGCTCCCATGATGAAGCCTCGAGCCATCTGGTCGCCTGCTGCCCACATGGCATCACCGGTGCGCTGGAATCCGAACATCGAATAGAAGACGTAGATCGGAACCATGGGCTCACCGTGGGTTGCATACGAGGTTCCTGTCGCGGTGAACGCTGCAAACGCTCCAGCCTCGTTGATACCGGTGTGGAGGATTTGTCCCTCAGGGCTCTCCTTGTAGGCAAGCAGGAGCTCGCGGTCGACCGAGGTGTAGCCCTGGCCGTGCGGGTTGTAAATCTTGGAGCTCGGGAAGTAGGCATCCATCCCAAAGGTTCTCGCTTCATCGGGGATGATCGGAACCAGCCTGTGGCCAAAGTCTTTGTTCTTCAGCAGATCCTTGAGAAGCCTGGCGAATGCCATTGTCGTAGCGACTTCTTGCTTTCCGGAGCCCTTTCGAGCACCCTCATAAACGTCAGCGCTCGGGAGTGAAACCTGGGTGTACTTGGAGCGACGCTCAGGGAGGTAGCCTCCCAAAGCCCGCCGGCGCTCGTGCATGTACTGGATGGCTTCGTCGTTCTCCCCGGGGTGGAAGTACGGCGGCTGGTAGACATCGGCTTCGAGTTCTGAATCCGAAATCGGCACACGCATGTCGTCTCGGAACGTCTTCAGGTTCTCGAGCGTCATCTTCTTCATTTGGTGTGTGGCGTTTCGACCTTCAAAGCTTGGCCCCAAGCCGTAGCCCTTCACTGTTTTCGCAAGGATCACTGTCGGCTGGCCTTTGTGTTCGGTCGCCGCTTTGAAGGCTGCATAGATCTTGCGGTAGTCGTGGCCTCCACGCTTGAGATTCCAGATGTCGTCATCAGAGAGGTGCTCGACCATCTGCAGCGTGCGGGGGTCCCGACCGAAGAAGTTTTCCCGAATATAGGCACCGCTCTCGGCTTTGTAAGTCTGGTAGTCACCATCGGGGGTGCGGTTCATCAGGTCTCGCAGAGCACCGTCGTTGTCGGCTTGGAGCAGGGCATCCCACTCACGGCCCCACACAACTTTGATGACGTTCCAGCCAGCGCCGCGGAAGAAGCTCTCC
>JALQXU010000154.1 GCA_023263045.1 Pontimonas sp. | reverse complement strand
CGATGTCAAACGCGGAATGTACCGCTCCACACCGTACCTCACGGGCTTCGAGGTCAACGGTAACGTCCAGGCCCGGGTGTGCCTCTATTTCGGCCCAAATGGCCTCCACCACAGATTCCGGCACCACCGCGGTCACCAGCCCCTGTTTGCCCGAGTTGGAGCGGAAAATATCCCCAAACCGGGAAGACACGACGGCCTGGAAACCATAATCCCTCAAGGCCCAGACCGCGTGCTCTCGCGAGGAGCCGGTTCCAAAGTCGGGACCCGCCACGAGCACCCGGCCCTGAGCGTAGGGCTCTTGATTGAGAACAAAGTCCGGGTCATCCCGCCATGCTGAGAACAGCGCATCGTCATACCCGGTCTTGGTCACGCGCTTGAGGAACTTGGCGGGGATGATCTGGTCGGTGTCGACGTTGCTACGTCGAAGCGGAACGCCGACGCCTTCAATCAAGGAAACCTTGTCCATTAGACCCCTGCTTCCTGCATCAAATCCGCGGGACTCGACAGAGTGCCTCGGATAGCGGTCGCAGCGGCGACGACAGGCGAGACCAGGTGCGTTCTGGCACCCTTGCCTTGCCGGCCTTCAAAGTTTCGATTGGAGGTGGACGCGGCACGCTCGCCTGGCCCCAGCTGATCCGGGTTCATCCCCAGGCACATAGAACACCCGGCAAAACGCCATTCACCACCAAATTCTTCGACGATTTTGTCGATACCTTCGGCTTCGGCTTCGAGGCGAACGCGAGCGGAACCAGGGACCACCATCAAGCGCACATGATCCGCTTTCTTCTGACCTTTGATGATGGAGGCGAAAGTGCGCAGGTCATCCAGGCGAGAGTTCGTGCAGGAGCCCATGAAGACCGTGTCAACCTTGATGTCTTTCATCCGGGTTCCAGGCTCCAAATCCATGTATTCGAGTGCTCGAAGCGCCGCCGCTTTTTCGTTGGGGTCCGCAATCGTCTCTGGGTCGGGAACGGAGTCATTGAGCGGCACGCCTTGACCCGGGTTGGTGCCCCAGGTCACAAAGGGCTCTAGCTCATTGGCATCCAGGAAGACTTCCGCGTCAAAGACAGCACCCTCGTCGGTGGGCAGGGTTTTCCAGTACGCGACGGCCTTGTCCCAATCCTCGCCCTGAGGTGCGTGCGGGCGACCCTTGACATACTCAAACGTTGTCTCGTCGGGGGCGACCATCCCGGCTCTCGCCCCAGCCTCGATGGACATGTTGCAAATCGTCATGCGGCCATCCATCGACAGCGAGCGGATCGCGGAACCGCGATACTCGAGCACGTAGCCCTGTCCGCCACCGGTGCCGATCTTGGCAATAACGGCGAGGATGATGTCTTTCGCTGTCACACCCGGCTTGAGCTCACCCTCCACGGTGATGGCCATGGTCTTAAACGGCTTCACCGGCAGAGTCTGGGTGGCGAGCACGTGCTCGACCTCGCTCGTGCCAATACCAAAGGCCATGGCACCAAAAGCGCCGTGGGTGGAGGTGTGCGAGTCCCCACACACGACCGTGATTCCCGGCATAGTCAGCCCCAACTGGGGTCCCACCACGTGAACAATGCCCTGTTCGATATCACCCAGGGAATGCAGACGAATCCCAAACTCTTCGGCGTTCTTGCGCAGCGTCTCGATCTGAGTCCTCGAGGTCGGCTCCGCAATCGGTTTATCGATATCCACGGTGGGGGTGTTGTGGTCCTCCGTGGCGATAGTGAGATCGGGTCTACGAACCTGACGACCGGACACGCGCAGTCCATCGAAGGCCTGCGGGCTTGTCACCTCGTGAACCAGGTGCAAATCGATGTAGAGGAGGTCGGGTTCGCCATCCTTACCTTGTGACACCAGGTGGTCGGCCCAGACTTTTTCTGCGAGGGTGCGGGGCTTAGTGCTGGTCATTGACGTGCTCTCCTTGAGAAAAACGGTGTGTGGGGAGGCCGCAGAAGGAACTCCGCAGCGGGGAAGGCCTACTTAGCGTCCGCTGCGGCTAGCAAGAAGCGCGAGCCGAAACACCCCCACAGAATAACACCCGGGCGTCTCGAGCGCCCTAGTGCGAGCTGGTCAGGCGCTCCCTCCGAAGCTTCCATAGGCTTGCCCC
>JALQXU010000153.1 GCA_023263045.1 Pontimonas sp. | reverse complement strand
TATCCATCCCCGTTTCAATGTGGAAAATGCTCATGCCGGTTATGGCGTCACCCGCTGCAATCGCGTAGGGCACGGGTGCCGCTCCACGCCACCGTGGCAACAAGGAAAAGTGAAGATTCCACCATCCCCCAGGCACACTTTCCAGTTCAGCCCGGGTCACGAGGCGACCGTACGCGACAACCAAGGCAACATCCGGTTGCCAACTCTGTACTGCCTCCAGGATGCCCTCTGAATCCTGCGGTGTGGCAACCGGCACCCCTGCCGCTTCCGCGGCTAAAGCAACGGGGGTGGCGGTAAGAACCTTCTTTCGTCCCTGTGGCCGAGGCGGCTGGGTAAGAACCCCTACGACGGTGTGCGGTGATTTCGCGAGTGACTGCAGGGTCGGGACAGCCACCTGTGGTGAACCGGCATAAAGAACGCGCATCCCTCAGAGCCTAGTGAGGTGCCGCGAGAGCGCCGGTGTTACTCCCCGATTAGCGCGTCCAAGGCGAGCGCGTCGTCGACAACAATGCGCAAACGACTCGAGCGATCACGAGGGGATCCAGCCACAAGTTTCTGTCGAGAAGCTGCAAGGTCGGTCACGACCTGCTCGCCCACCGAATAGGGGAACCTGAGAACTACCAGTACCCCGCCCTCGGGAATTGGCACCGGTCCGAGTGCCTCCACCTGAGGAACCGCTTGCTCAGCCGATTCCCTCACCTTCTCCACATCGCTACTGGGGCCCATGATCGAGGCGATACGGAGCGCAGGGGGTAGTCCCAGGTCTGCTCTTTGCGCGAGCTCATGACGTACCATCGTGGTCCAGTTCCCCGCTCCGAGCGCCAGTGCGGGAGGTCCTTCGAGGTCCGTGGCGTAACATACGCCGTCGGCTGATGCGAGAGATATGGCCCTCTCCCAGGCCAATATCGTCTCCTCGAGAGCCCCGAGGGAGTCACGCTGGAGCATCGCGGCACCATCCAGCAAGAGCACAAGAGAGTAGCCCCCCGCGACGATCGGCTCTGCACCACGCGTCGCAACAATGAGAGCCGGTGTCCGGGGAACACTGGCGACAGCATTGTCACCATCGGCTCGGACAACAGGAACAGAAGGGAATGACTTTCCCAAATCGGAAATGGTTCGTCCGATGGCCTGCCCGCGTGGCTTTAGTTGCGACCCTTTGCATTCGGCACAGCACCAGCGCGCAGCACTCACTCCGCACCACAAGCACAATGGCGATGAATTTGCTGAGGTTTTTCGCAGTGGTCCGCCACACTGAGCACAAGCCGCTCTGGAGCCGCAGGACGAGCAGGACAGGCCTGGCGCGTACCCACTGCGGAACACCTGAACGAGGACAGGACCGCTCTCCAGCGCCTTCTTCACGGCTTGATAGACCGTAGAGGGCAGTCTTGCCGGAGAGGCGAGTGAGTCATGGTGTAGCGCCAGCGACGTGGGGATGACGCGTGGTCGCGAGACATCTCCGAGGAAGACCTCCTCGACGTATCCCATGTCAATCCATCTACTCACCGCGAGAGAGGGAGTCACGCTGGCAAAACACACAGGGATTCCCTCCACCGAATTCCGAACAAGCGCGACATCACGGGTATGGGGGTAGGGAGCAAGGGGCTCACGGTGCGCTGAATCAGCATCATCAATCACCAGGATCAGCCCGAGGTTGTGTGCCGGCGCGTACACGGCGTGGCGACTTCCCAGAACAATGACCGGCGAGGGCTCCAGGCACCGCAAATAGGCCTGGTAGCGAACCGAAGGAGGCTGATCCCCCGAAAGCTCAGCAATCCATCGTTCATCGACGAGCTCGTCAAGGGCGAGGCGCACCCGTTGGATATCCCGCCAGTCCGGGCAGATGATGGCGACCGACGCGCCAGTAGTGAGGGCATCGACGGCCAGGGTTGCGACTTTTTCTAGTGAGAAAGGAATACTCTGCTCTCCCTTGGCCGAGACGCCGTAGGGAAGCCTCACGCTGGTCCTCGAGCCAGGACGCAGAACCTTTTCATGCGGTTCGGGTACGGGTTTTGATTCAGGCCCCGGCGGCCTGTCACCCTCGTTGTCGAGCACGGCGCCCTCGGCCCACCACTCCTTCTCCACCCTCACGTATCTCTTAGGAATCGCCAGGCGCAGCACATCGGCTGGAGCG
>JALQXU010000152.1 GCA_023263045.1 Pontimonas sp. | reverse complement strand
CACTTCCCTGAATACGTCTCCTTTCTTCATAAAGCAAGCGCGCATGATCTGCATCGCGCGGCTCAGCTGACGGCGTCCTAATTGTCCTCCCCACCGTCGCAGTACCCTCCCTGACGACCCCTGCTCTGGTCCGTCTTCGCCTTCTATTCTCAGCAGTGGTTCTTTTGCTGATCGACGCGCTCATTTCAATACCAAGACTCCTCATAAAATCCTCGTTCACCTTCATTCGCCGTAACCGATCCAATTCATATTGTGACATAATCTCCTCCTCAGCGGCCAGTTCCCCAGCCCCCCGCCTGGCCCTCTTTCCTAAGTTGCCCGACAAAATGCCCTCTGTATGACCCAAGCCACCTGTACGACTGCTGTCCACTACTACCTCCGATTCCCGGGCCCTCGTCAAATCCTGATCCCCCGTACACTGCCTCTGCATTGCCCCGTCCTTAGTCACTTGAGGAGCCTGCGGTCATTGACACGGAAAGTGAAGCCTTCTAGACCGAGCCTGGTGAGAGCGTCAGCTGTGGCGAGCATGACCTCGACCTCGGCCAGCACTCCCGCTTCCCCCAGGATGTCGATATCGCACTGAATGAACTGGCGGTATCGACCCTTTTGAGGGCGCTCCGCTCGCCACACCGGTCCCGTGTGAAACGCGCGAAAAACCGGTGGGAGGGAGGCGTGGTGGGTCGCATAAAACCGCGCTAGAGGAACAGTCAGATCGAAGCGCAAGCCCAAGTCGGAGAGTTCTGAAGGATCATTCGCGCCTGCCAGGTCAGCGGACTCGAGGCCGCGCTTGAGGACCTGAAAAGCCAGCTTTTCGTTGTCTCCACCCATTCCTGAGTGCAAGACACTGGAGTCTTCCAAAGCGGGGGTCTCGATGGCTTCGAAACCGTGACGGTGATAGGTCTCACCGATGATGGCGAGGATGGCGTCTCGGCGCTCTTTATCGCGGGGCGCGAAATCTCGCATGCCGCGCGCGGAGGTAACAGCCATATAGCGATTCTGCCCTAAGACTCGGGGCTGTCCTGGACCCCATCCCGGGAGGCTCGCTCCTGCTCGCGGACTAGCTCCTCCCACTTCCTTGTCGCCACACGCAATGCTCGCTCGGCATCGAGGCCCTGCTGTCTGGCCCCCGCAACAATGGCAAGAAGTTCTGCGCCGAGTTCGTCCTCGCTCTGGGGTATCGGGTGTGTGGGAGTGGGTGGCTGGAGAACGTCTCTCGAGCGCTTGAGAACACTGGCGGCTCTTGCCAGAGCGGAAAGTTTCTCGGGAATACCTTCCAGAACGCTTTCGCGGTGGGCTTTTTGCTCTTTCTTGATTTCTTCCCACCGCTGAATGACCTCGTCAACGCTGCGGGCATCGCCATCTGCGAAGACGTGGGGGTGGCGAAGACGCATCTTCTCATCGACCGCCGCCGCCACATCATGGATCGTGAACGCGGAGTCGGTGGCATGGGCAGCTATGTCAGCGTGAAAAAGGATCTGGTAAAGAACATCGCCCAGTTCCTCTTTCACATCCTCAGGACTGCCTGCCTCGAGCGCTTCGATCAGCTCGTGAACTTCCTCGATCAAGTAGGGAACGAGTGATTCGGGGCTTTGTTCGGCATCCCACGGACATCCCCCAGGCCCACGCAGGGTCGCCATCGTTTCGACCAAACGGTTCAGGGCGTCCTCGGCTGACATGCCCCTAGTCTGCCTTCTTCGGCACGGGATACAGGGCCTCGATAATCCCTTCCACCCACACCACGAGCGCCTGATCGGTGTAGTCCTCGGGAAGCGGGACGAGGAGCACCCTGGCCGGCGCCATATAGGTGGCCTTCGGGTAGAGGCGCTGCACGCGCACCTGCAGAGAATCGGGCAGGGGTGGTCCAACGATGCGCAACTTGTTGCCCATCACGATGGTCTCCCCAATGCCTCGCGTCATGGCGAGGTGTCGCAAACGGGTGACCATAACCAGGGTCTCAACAGCCGAGGGCAGTTCTCCGTAACGATCGGTCATCTCCTCGACCAGCTCGTCGACCTGGTTATCCGCAGCACCCGGAGCCGCTGCACCGGAAAGCTTCTGATACATCTCGAGTCGCAAGCGCTCCGAGTCGATGTAGTCGGTGGGAATACGGGCATCCACCGGAAGTTCTAGTCG
>JALQXU010000151.1 GCA_023263045.1 Pontimonas sp. | reverse complement strand
GTCTGCTTTCTCATCGACGTAATCCTTGAACCGATCCGGAATTGCTACTCCGTGAGCTGCCAGTGTGATGTCCATAGGACCCTCCTTCAAAATTGCAACGCTCCGCGCTGGGTGTGAGGTTTCTCTTCAGCGTAGACCTGTTGGGCGCCACGCAAAATGGCGCGACGTGATCAGAGAACAATCAGCGCTGAGTTGCCAAGACACTCGCCCGATCGCCTGTCGATTGCCACCCATTGCCTCGAGGTTGGTAGATCAGTCCATCTTCGGCGAGGAGTCGAAGACCTGAGATTCCCCCGATTCCTCCCACCAGGGTCACAGGCCTCAAAGGTCGACCAAGAGAAGACGATTGTCCGCTGACATCAAAGACCAGCACTTCCCCTTGGCCACTCGAGTCCTCCTTAACGACCACAGCAATTCTCGAGTCATCAATCCACGCTGCATCCACAGCTGCGCCAGCAACAGGGCCCAACTCAACAAATTCTCCGAGCGAGACGGGCTGACAATCGTCATCTCGCGTAATTGCTGTCAGAAGGATTCGTGCCCCCGTTTCGGTCTGTGTGAGAGCCAGAAGTCGGGTGTCGTCTCGGGCCAGCTCAAAAGACACGAGAGTCGATCCACCGCCAATACTGAGGGGAAAGGGAAAGACTTCACCTTGGGGTGTGATGATCTGCGCCATATCCGGCGAAGACTCCCTTGAGCTTGACCAAACAAAACCGCAATTATCGATGATGCCCCGAACAAGATCTGTCCTGGAGTCGATAATCACTGGCTCACGACCAGGCTCCAGACTCCACAACCCGTCGGATCTCGTCGCAAGCGCCCGGTCATACTTCGCAGAGTAGAAAATCTTCTGCGGAATTAGCGACGCCATCGCCTGCGACAATCCCTCAATCTCTTGAACCCGTCCTGCTTGCACATAACCAAACCGGCGATCTCTTAACACCACGCTCCGAGGGTCTCGCCCACTAGAGAGCGAGGGTCCCTCCTCCCCCAGGGGGCTGATGACGAGCTCATTCTGATTAACCGAGAGCCTTGCTGAGGAGATTCCTTGGACTTGAGCGAGGCTCGCGGAGAGCTGGGTGAGCATTCGCGACCGAGTAATTTCGTCAGCGCTGAGCACCCTGGTCGTGAGATCAACGCTAGCCACACCATCCACGACTGGAATCGGCGTGAGCGCAAGCTGTGTTCCTTCAGGGAATGCGGAAACGGTGGAACCTTGATCGAGCCAGAAAGTCGGTTCAGCCAGCAGACCCCGGACAATCTTGGAGGACACTTCTCCTCTGGTAGCAAACCAGCGAACGTCCGGCACAAGTTCTCGATAGCCGGCAGAAAAATAGTAGAGCCGATAGCTCGCGAAGGCTTCAGCGAAGGCAGCTTCAGTAAGCACTATCCCATCGGAGAGGCCGATGATGCGCCATTCGTCATCCTCCAGAATGAGACGAAAATCGAGAGTTTGTGAACTCACAGCCGTGCTCGTGGAAAACCGTCCCAGCTCGTCAACGCTCGAAATCACAGGAACCACATACCTGGCAACCGTGTTGGACACAATGGTGATCAGAGGCTCGCCTCGTCTAATCAACACCGAAGCATTGGGATTCCATTCCTCCCTAACATCGTCAGCAAGATAGCTCCTGGCCACCCGATAGTTATCTTGAGCAGCAGTTCCTGCTGCGATGAATCCGGCAACGATATCCTCCGGTGTCGCCCCGGTCGATGGCCCAGGCGGCAAGAAATCGACGTCAGAGGTGTCTGCCCCGGTAGTGCGAGCGGTCGAGTTGACGGGTCCTGAGCTCGGAATCGACGTGCATCCGATAAGGAGGGCTGTCAGCAAGCCCAGAAAAACTAGTCGAGGGCCCCTCACGCGAATGCCTCTCGAGCGGTATCTTCTTCGGCCAGATAGGAATCAATAGCGTCGCTCTCCGGTGGTAGCGGGAGGGGTGATTCGTGCCACTGTGACAGTGGCGTGCGGGGAATTGTCAGTCGGAAACACGTTCCTTCACCGAGCCTGCTCCAGACGTCAATGCGACCTCCGTGGGCTAGAGCATCCTCATTGGCGATAGCGAGACCAAGACCTGTTCCCCCAGTAGTTCGCTGACGGGAAGGATCCGCGCGCCAAAAACGGTCAAAGACTCGCTCAACCTGCTCCGGGCTCATAC
>JALQXU010000150.1 GCA_023263045.1 Pontimonas sp. | reverse complement strand
ATCTTCTGACACTGTTTTTCTCTCTTTCCTTGAGGGCCTAGCCAAAGAGGCTTCTGCCATCACCAAAAACCCAGGAGACACCCCACCCAAAGAGGATGTCCAATACCGACACGAACGCCATCATGATGATGACAAACACCAAGACCACCAGGGTGTAGTTGACGAGCTCACTCCTCGTGGGCGTCACGACCTTGCCGAGCTCATCAATGACCTGGCGAATAAATAAGACGAAGCGGGCCCAGGCGCTCTTGCGCGATTCACGATCACGCTTCGCCTTGCCGACGAGGTCGTCGCCTGCTTCTTCTGATGACGTTGTCGCCACGATGTTCCTTACGTTGTTGTGGTCACTCCCCGCTACGGCGTAACGAGTTCGCAGGGCGGACAGGACTCGAACCTGCAACCTGCGGTTTTGGAGACCGCTGCTCTACCAATTGAGCCACCGCCCTAAGGCGTGAAATCCAAGCTTGTAGGCACAGCAAAGCTTGGCAGATTTCAACTACCGCTGACCAGTGTAGGTGCCGGCACTAGGTTTGGCAAAGGCAATTCCCGCGCTCACTCCGGGCTGTGTACCCTACAAGGGTGAGCCAAGCACCACGGGGTTTATCGAAACGCATCACCTCGATTGCCGAATCCGCCACCCTCAAAGTCGATGCCAAAGCAAAAGCGCTCAAAGCAGAGGGTCGGCCCATCATCAGCTTTGCAGCCGGAGAACCCGATTTCCCCACGCCAGCACACGTCGTCGACGGTGCCCTTGCCGCGGTGAAAGACCCTGCCAATCACCGTTACACCCCCGCCGCAGGTCTACCCGCTCTTCGCGAAGCTATCGCTGAGAAAACACTGCGCGATAGCGGGTGGCAGGTGGAGCCAAGCCAGGTTGTGGTGACCAACGGAGGCAAACAGGCCGTCTATCAGGCGTGCGCAACCTTGCTCGATCCTGGTGATGAAATGCTCCTACCTGCCCCCTACTGGACCACCTATCCAGAAGCCATCACTCTTGCTGGTGGAACCCCCGTTGTTGTCTTCGCAGGCGCTGACCAGGACTACAAAGTCACGGTAGAACAGCTCGAGGCTGCCAGAACTCCGAAGACCAAAGCTCTGATGTTTGTCTCTCCGTCAAACCCCACGGGTGCCGTGATGACTCTGGAGGAGACCCGATTGATCGGGGAATGGGCAGCCGAGCACAACATCTGGGTCATCGCCGACGAGATTTACCAGAACCTCGTCTATGACGAGGGAGTCGACCACGCGGTGTCTATCGCGGAAGCCGCACCCGCTATCCAGGACCGATGTATTCTCGTCAACGGCGTTGCTAAGACCTATGCCATGACAGGGTGGCGCCTCGGGTGGATGGTCGGACCACAGGATGCCATCACGGCTGCCGCCAATCTCCAATCCCACCTGTCGAGCAACGTTTCCAACATTTCCCAACTCGCAGGCCTCGCTGCTCTGCAGGGAGACCAAGCGGCAGCGAGAGCAATGCGAGATGCGTTCAATATCCGTCGTCGCGTCATTGTCGATGGTCTCAATGCCATTAACGGCATCACCTGTCCCGAGCCGACTGGAGCCTTCTACGTCTACCCCGATGTGTCAGGCCTCTTGGGACGCGATTGGGCGGGACGAACACCTGAAACCAGCCTGGAACTTGCTGACCTGATCCTGGACGAGTGCGAAGTAGCTGCCGTTCCTGGTGAAGCATTTGGTCCGAGCGGATATCTGCGGTTTAGCTACGCACTCGGTGATGCCGATCTTGCTGAAGGAATCGGCCGTCTTCAGAAATTCTTCAACGCCTAGAGCTCCAGGCCCACAAGAGTCGGTTCGGGAACCAGATAAATTCCTGTCTTGTTGCCCACGGTGGTCATGACATAGCGGGCGAGCTCCGCAATCTCGGAGGCGCTCGCGCCACCACGGTTCGTTATTGCCAAGGAATGTTTGCTCGAAATAGCTGCTCGTGACCCCGGCAGCGCAAACCCTTTGGGAATACCTGAATACTCGATTAACCACGCCGCACTAACTTTCACCGACCCGGGCTCCGCAAGTGTCGGTCCTTGTGGAGGCGGGGAGTGAAGAGGTACCACCACATCCCCCGGCTCTTCACCGACAAACCAACGAGGCGCCTGGCCGGGGAGAGATAAGGAGATTTTCTCCGACACAACCGGGTTCAT
>JALQXU010000014.1 GCA_023263045.1 Pontimonas sp. | reverse complement strand
CTTGAGATACGAGATGACGTCGTTCTTTTCCTCCGGTGTGAGGTTCATGTCGCTGAACACCGGCATATTCTGCGGACCAGTGACCATGGCGCCATAGATGTGGATGGGCTGAAGGTCGCGGAGGTGGGGAGCATACTTACCTTCAGTGAGCGCTCCACCCGCTCCGGCCACGTTGTGGCACATTGCGCAGTTGATGCGGAAGAGCTCCGCTCCATTGGCAACATCGCCATCAGCAGCGTAATACTGAGGATCGGGCATTCCAGGCCCGGGCGCCAGGGTCGCAACCCAGGCTGCCATGGCATCAATCTGAGGCTGGGTGAACTGGACAGGCTTCACTTCCGCCTGCGGGCCTGAGGCCGCCATCGGCATACGTCCGGTTCCGACCTGGAAGTCGACGGAGAGTGCTCCCACACCAATGAGTGTCGGTCCGGCGACAGTTCCCTCGGCGTTCAGGCCGTGACAACTGGCACAGTTAGCGAGGAAGAGCTTCTCGCCCTCTTCGACGAGAGCTTCCTGGGACACGGGCGCATCTTGCGCGTTAGCGATTCCCGTGCTGGCTGCCGCGTATGCTCCACCAGTCACGAACAGACCAATGACCAGCAGGAGGGCACCCATTAGGGGGTGACGACGACCGGAGCGGCGAGGTGAGCGGGATGAGGCCATAGGAGAGCGCAACTACTTTCTTCTCTGTGTTATCTCAGGACGTAAATGACGAGGAACAGACCAATCCACACCACGTCAACGAAGTGCCAGTAATACGAAACCACAATGGCGCTCGTTGCCTCGCGATGAGTGAAGTTCTTCACAGCGTATGCACGGCCGATTACCAGCAAGAACGCAATCAATCCGCCGGTCACGTGAAGACCGTGGAAACCAGTCGTAAGGTAGAAGGCTGAGCCGTAGGCATCAGACGCGAGAGTGACGCCTTCTGAGACCAAGATCGCATACTCATAGACCTGACCCGCGACGAAGATTGCGCCCATGGCGTAGGTAATGAAGAACCACTCGATCATGCCCCACTGGGTCGGTTTCCAACCGGTTGCGCGGGCTTGGAGTCGTTCGGCTGCGAAGACTCCAAACTGAGCGGTCACACTAGAGAGCACCAAGATGGTGGTGTTGACAGCGGCGAACGGAATGTTGAGAAGCTCAACCCGGGATTCCCACAGTTCAGGGGATGTCGAGCGGAGAGTGAAGTAAATCGCGAAAAGACCCGCGAAGAACATCACCTCGCTTCCCAGCCACACAATGGTGCCCACAGCAACGACATTGGGTCGATTTACCGTGGGCGCAGAAAATCCGGGTGTCAGAGAAGCGCTACTCACCCCTCCATTATGCCTGATGTCAGACTGGGACTTTGCCCCACGACATGCCCGTTTGGGCCGATAACATGGGCTTCATGACTGCGGATTTCTCGTGGCCCGAGACGCTAACCCAGCTTCTGGAGCGCCGCGATTTGAGCGTTGCTCAGGCCAGTAGCGCTATGGAAGCGGTGATGGCGGGGAACGTTACCGACGCCCAGATGGCGGCATTTCTGGTCGCCCTGCGGGGTAAATCCGAGACTGTGGACGAAATCGTGGGTTTCCGCGACGCGGTGTTGAAGCACGCTGTGTCGCTCCCTATCGACCCGATGGTTCTCGACATTGTCGGCACGGGGGGAGACCCTTATGGGGCTGTCGTCAACGTCTCGTCGATTGCCTCTATCGTCGCCTCAGCTGCGGGCGTTCCGGTGGTGAAGCACGGTAATCGTGCCGCAAGCTCCGCCTCAGGAGCAAGTGATCTTCTGGGAGCGTTGGGGGTCAATTTAGAACTCGAGCCCACCGAGGTCGCCCGCGTCTTCCATGACGTGGGAATCACGTTCGTGTTCGCCGCAAAATTCCACCCTGGATTCCGCCATGCTGCGACCGCACGGAGGGAAATTGGTATTCCCACGGTGTTTAACATCCTGGGACCGCTGTGTAATCCCGTGAGGCCAGAAGCGAGCGCGGTGGGGGTGAGCAACCTAGGTCGCGTTCCTCAGGTGGCGGGGGTGTTCAGAACTCGTGGCGCCACTGCTCTGGTCTACCGCGGCGACGATGGAATCGACAAAATGACGACGACCGGTCACTCTCACGTGTGGGAAGTGAGCCGAGGACAGATCTATGAGCACGATGTGAACTCGGAGGAGCTGGGTCTCGCGAAGGCAAAGCCCGAAGATCTCCTCGGTGAGGGCCCCGAGCACAATGCAACGCTCGCCAGAAGCGTTCTTGCGGGAGATCCTGGCCCGGTCAGGGACATTGTTGTTTTGAATGCCGCCGCGGGACTCGTGTCGTTCGCCTTGGCCGAGAACCCCGAGGAGCGTGAACGACCACTCATGGAGCGACTTGGCGAAAAGATCGCGCTCGCTCAGTCAACGATTGATTCCGGTCTTGCTGACCAAAAACTCTCGGAGTGGGTTGCTTCCACGCAAGCCTGAGACCGGGGAGGGGACTCTGGTCGTGAACAGCGGAGCCAGCTTCTTCAATCTGACATAATATAGATTATCGGATACTATAACAAAGACGCGAGCTGCCTCATCACCCCTGGTAGCGGTTCTGGTTCATAGGGTTCGCTCCGCGCTTCTAGCTCCTGAGCGGTAAACCACGCCCACTGTGTGACGTCGACGTGCTCTTCGGCGGTCCAAAATGTGTTGATTGGCTCGAAACGTTCGCTGCGCACCAGGAAGTATTCGGCATATCCCCGATTGTGATCAGCTTCGTCAAAGGTGACCTCGAAGCTGTATGTCCACACCGGCTGACCAGCGTCCTGAAACTGGCGCCCCGTTTCCTCCCGCAACTCCCGCAGTGCTGCCTCTGCGTGCGTTTCCCCGGGGTCCACACCACCGCCTGGAGTAATCCAGCGCGCAAAACCCGAGGAATCAGGTGCTGCCGTCATGAAAAACAGGCATGCTCCTGTCGGATCCATGAGCAGGATCCTGCTGGTGAGTCGTAGTGCGTCCTGCGGTGCCACTAGGTGTTCTGGAAACTCGAAATATCGCCCACGAGACGTGTGTGGTCGGCGGGAATGTCCTCCACGGCAGCCAAGGCGACCTCAGCGGCAAACTCATCGACGTTATACAGCTTCCCGACTTGTTCCTTGCGCTGGTCAATTACCCCCGGATTTGCGCGATTGAGCAGGGTTGCGGTTACCGTACCCTCGATCATGTCGCCCGAGACCACCACAAAGTCAACGCCCAAGTCGTTCATCTGGTCGATCATTCCCCGGAGGGCGTCCTCGCCCGCCCGCTTCGACAGGGCCACCGGCAGATACTCGGGCATGGTCTCCACCTCCCGAATGAAATGCGCCTGGTGGCTCGTGACAAACACCACACGAGCACTGCGCTCCATCAGCGGTAGCGCGCTCATAAGGAGCCCAACCTGGGCGTCCCGATTGAGCTTCATGGCGTAGTCCTCGCCCATGTCTGCTTCCATGCCGCCCGAGGCGTTCAGGATTAACAGGTCAAGTCCACCGAGCTGGTCCTTGATTTCGCCGATCATCCTCGCCACACCCACAGGGTCGGTGAGATCGGCCCCCACAGCCATCGCCGAACCGCCCGCGGCTTCGATTGAGTCGACCAGCTTCTGCGCTCTGGCCTCTTTGTTCCGGTAATTCACGACCACAGTCGCGCCCGCGTCCGCGAGATATTCGGCAGTCTTGGCGCCAATTCCTCGCGAAGAACCCGTAATGAGAGCTCTCGCGCCCGTGAGTTGGCCTGGAGTCAGCGGATTGGTCATTGCTCGAGCCTATTAGTTTCGGCGTAACTTTCGATGCTTATACTTGCCGGGCGCGGGAAATCGCGCGGATGTGAGGGCGTATGGCGTTCCTAGAGGGTTCCTACCCCCGTGTGATTGCCCACCGGGGACTCGCGCTCGACCACCCAGAGAACACCCCCGGAGCGTTTCACGCCGCGTTGGCGGCCGGAGCGGACATTCTGGAAACCGACGTTCATGTGTCCCGCGACGGCGTGGTTGTCATCGCTCACGACCCCGACTTGACGCGCGTTGCCAGCCGTTCAGGATTGGTCTCTGACTTCACGGCCGACCAGTTGGCCTCCATCGATCTGGGCGCTGGCCAAGGGTTTCCTACCCTCGATCAGGTTTTGACCGAGTTCCCCGAAGCAAAATTCAACATTGATCTGAAAACCCGCCCCGCGGTGGAGCCCTTTGCGGAGGTCATTCGCGCTCACAGAGCCGAGGATCGGATCCTGGCGACGTCGTTCGATGAACCCACGCGCCAAGCCGTAATCAACCTCCTGCCCGACGTGGTGAGCAGCACGTCGCAGAGCTTGGTGATTCAGGCTCGGGTGCGAACGTGGTTTGGTTTGCCTTCTGAGAAATGGTTAGTTCCCCCGGAGGTCGTGGCGTTGCAGATCCCACCGGCCCACTGGGGTTTTGCTTTGGTAACCCCGAGCATGGTCCGATTGGCCAAGCGCCGAGGACTTGAGGTTCATGTGTGGACGATCAACAGCCCCGAGGACATGAAGCGCCTATGGCAGATGGGTGTCCACGGCATTGTGACGGATCGCAGCGATCTGGCGGTTGAGGTTCGCGGTGAACTCTTCCCCGAGCTGGCGCTCGGTTAGACCCCGCTCCCCCGCGTTTTGCGACGCCAGCGCTCCCCCACGAGAGCGATGCCAATTCCACTGAGGGTGAATCCGACGACGAGGAGTTCTAGGTTTCGACCCAGGAGTGTTGCGGGGGTGGTGTGGGTCGCCAGGGGCACATCGAGGAGCATGTAACCCTCCTCATAGGTGGGCAGTCGATCGAGTTCGCTCCCCCGCGGATCGATAACAGCGCTGGTGCCCACGGTGGAAATGTTGACCACACTGCGACCGGTCTCGATTGCTCTCATCCGAGCAATAGAGAGCTGCTGAACACTCTGGTCTGTGCGACCAAAATCGGCATTGTTAGTGGGGGCAAAGATGATGTCCGCGCCCGAATCCATCATCGACCAGAGGATTTCGTCATCGACGATGTCGAAGCAGATGGCGATACCCGCGGTTGCTCCGTCGACCTCGAACACGGTGTCGCGTTCACCAAACGAATAGTCCCTCGGGACCATCGAAAACAGCCGGGGAGCGAGCGGATAGAAGAAATCACGCCACGGGAGATATTCCGCGAAGGGAACGGGATGGATTTTGTCGTATTGATCTCGAACGATATCCCGCCCGCTGGCAGCATCATATTCCCAGAGCAGCATGCTGTTGAACGTTTCGTCCCCATCCCGGGTGATGGTCCCCACCACGAGCGGAGCATTCATCTCCCGGGACACTTCGGAGACAACTTGCGTGGCATCCGGGAAGCGCAAGGGGTCAATGTCAGAGGCGTTTTCTGGCCATACGACAACATCGACATCGGTGCCAAACAGAGGTGCGGTCACTCGGTAGTGATCGGCGAGGTTGTCCCCCCGGTCGTAGTCGGCAAACAATCCAGCATCAGCGTTTCCCTGCACAGCCAGCACACGGATTGAGCCAGACTCCTGGACCGGCCAGGACGGCCAGATAACCAGTGCCGTGGTGGCGGCCCACGCGAGCGCAGCCCGGGTGTCCCACGTGAGTCGATGTTCCGCGAGGAGAGCAATCAGGAACGCCATGAAGAAGGCGAGCAGAAAGCTCATGCCTGATGTCCCGAGCCACGCCACCCACGGTGCCAGGGTGCTCTCCGACTGGCTTTGCGCGATCCTGGCCCAGGCAAAGCCCCCAAAAGGAAATACTGACGACACGGCTTCTCGGGTCATCCAGGCGCCACCCACTAGGGCGGGGGTTACCACGAGGCGCCCAGCGAGCCCCGGCCAATGCCTAGACCCGTAGTGCCAGGCAAGCCCGACCAGCCCCATCCCGAGGCTGAAGAAGAACACTTGCGCCAGGGTCAGGGCAATCCATGGAATCAAGCCCAGATACACCGTCAGCCACCAGATCAGGATGCCAAAGAACGAGAATCCCCCGACCGCACCGACGAGCAGGGATGCGCTGAGCGAGAGCCCCCGGATGGACCACAGCATCAGACCGAGACCCAGGAGAGCGAGGGGCCAGATGTCGTAGTCAGGGAACCCGAAATCCATCACCCAGCCGGCGAGCACAGCGGTGAGCAGTGCGACGTGCACCGGCGGCACACCTTGTAGGTGGTTGCGCTGGTCGAGGAGGGAGGGAGCCATCAGCCTCGTAGCCTAAGCGACGCTACTGAGAGCAACAATGCCGCGGAAAATGAGCGCGCGAGCTTCGAGGGCAGTGTGGTGGAGGGGTCCCACTCCGACCGTGATGATTTGATCGAGAACGTCGACGCACTGTTTACACCAGCGCACAAAATCCCCCACCTGAATCTCGTCACCCTCGAGGATGTCATCGAGGTGATGGCCCTTCGCCCAGCGATAGACCGCGAGGGCGAGGTGGGGGGCAAGCTCCGACCCGACCGGGAGTTGGTGGCGAAGCTCCACCTCGGTGATTCTCTGGTGGAGCCGTCGAGTGTGGTCGAGCGCGCCAGGAAAAGCACCACCAGGGAGGAAACGAGGATCGATGGGGCCATCATCCCGCCGCGGCTCGTAGACAATCGTGGCCACCATGGCGGCGAGTTCGGCCGCGTCGAGCTCGCTCCATGCGTGACGGCGCAGACACTCCGCTACCAGGAGGTCGCGCTCGCCATAGATGCGCCGCAGGGTGGTGCCGTGCTCGGTGATCTCCACACCCTCCTCCTTCGACCGCAGGTAACCGGCGTCGAGCAGAACCTCCATCACGCGCGTGAACGTCGCGGAAATAGCGCCAGTCCGTCTGCGGATTTGAGACCGTAGCTTCTCGGTTTCCTTCTCCAGCTTCCACCACCGCTCGGACCATCGGGCGTGTGACTCCCGATCCGGACAGCCGTGACAGGGGTGGTGAGATAGCGCGGTGCGCAACCGGGCAATGTCGTGGGAGGTAGCGCCCTCGCCTCGCTTCGAGCCGTGTCCGCGCTGTCGCTCAAGGTTGCTCAGTTCTCGGCGCATCCCGCCGTACTCAGCAAAGTCACCGAGGTGACACACCATGGCTTCCTGGTAGCCCTGCAGTGATTCTTCTTTGGTGCGCACTTGCCGGGCAAGTTCCACCACGTGGCGATCCGCCTGAAACTGAGCGAAGGAGGATTCGAGAATGCTCCGAGTGTGGTCTACGCCAAACTGGGCTATCAGGTTGACCGCCATGTTGTACGTCGGGGCAAAGCTCGATTTCAGGGGGTATGAGCGCCTGGACGCCAGTGCCGCCACCGCCTCCGGGTTGATACCGGGCTGCCAGATGATGACCGAGTGGCCTTCGTCATCGATTCCTCGACGTCCCGCACGGCCGGTCAGCTGGGTGTACTCGCCGGCAGTGATGGGAACCCTGGCCTCGCCGTTGAACTTGTCGAGCTTCTCGAGCACGACGGTGCGTGCGGGCATATTGATACCGAGCGCAAGGGTCTCGGTAGCAAACACCACTTTGAGCAGTTTTCGTCGAAACAGCTCCTCGACGACCTCTTTGAACATGGGGAGCATTCCGGCGTGGTGGGCTGCAACTCCTCGGAGAACACCGTCCAGCCAGGAGTCATATCCCAATACTCCGCGATCCTCGTCGTCGAGCCGATCGAGCCGCTCCTCGACCAGGTCCAGAATGTCGGAACGCTCCCGCTCGCTCGTGAGAGCGACACCGCGATTCAGCACCTGCGACACCGCCTGGTCACAGCCCGCCCGAGAAAAGATAAAGAAGATCGCAGGCAGAAGATCTTGGTCATCGAGGAGTGAAATGACGTCCGAGCGGTACACCCTGTGTCGTCGATCCTCAAAGCGTTGATAACGGGGCGCACCCCTGCCTCTACTCCCCCGCCCTGTTGAGCTTCGACCCAGCATCTGAGAGGTTTGCACCACTTCTGGATTGACCTCGAGTTTGCCCCTCCGGGAATGGAACAGCGGCAACAGTTTGTGCGCAAACATCATGTGCTGGTGAAGCGGAACAGGACGATCCTCGCTCACAATCACCTCGGTGTGACCCCGGACGGTTTGGAGCCAGTCGCCAAACTCTTCGGCATTCGACACGGTGGCGCTCAGTGAAATGAGTTGCACAAAAGAGGGCAAATGGATGATGACTTCTTCCCAGACAGCCCCGCGGAATCGATCCGCGAGGTAGTGCACCTCGTCCATAATCACGTAGCCAAGATCGTCCAGGAGGTCACTTCCGGCATACAGCATGTTGCGGAGCACCTCAGTGGTCATAATGACGATGCGTGCCCGGGGGTTGATACTGCTATCGCCCGTGAGGAGACCCACCTCCTCCGAGCCGTAGGTGGCAACTAGTTCCTGAAATTTCTGGTTCGACAGGGCTTTCATGGGGGTCGTGTAGAACACTTTGACGCGCGCGTGCCGCATCGCCAGGTGCACAGCAAACTCCGCGACGATCGTCTTTCCCGCTCCCGTGGGCGCTGCCACCAAGACACCCCGGCCATCCTCCACCGATTCACACGAGGCCACCTGGAAGGGGTCTAAATCAAAACCGAGGTTCGCACGAAACGCCTCAAGCTGGGGGTGCTTGCTCCGGGAGCGAGCGGCCTGAAACTTTTCCGCAGGACTGGGTGTTGACATCCTCCAGCGCTCTAGATCTCGGCGCCGTTATGCAGAAGCTTCGCAGCCTTCTTCGCTTGCCGACGGTCGTTCAACCAGGCGATTCCTGCGGCGAGGAAATACAGGATCACCATCGGAATGGCCAACAAAATCATCGACACCACATCCGCGGCCGGGGTGGCCAGAGCGGTGAACACAGAAATCACCACAATGGCCCAACGCCAACCCTGAATGATGGCCTTCGCACTGAGAACACCGATCACATTGAGGAGCACGAGGAACACGGGCAACACGAAGCCCACACCCACAGCGACCACCAGCTTGAGAGCGAAATCCAAATACACTTTCGCGGTCAACAAGGTGGAGGACTGTTCAGGTGCAAAACCGGTCAACAACACCACAATGTTGGGTAGAACCCACCACCCCATGGCTACCCCGGCAAAAAAGAGCGGAACCGCTGCCGAGAGAAAACCGAGGGCGTAACGGCGCTCTTTACGCATCAGGGCAGGAACAAAGAACGCCCAAATTTGATACAGCCACACCGGCGCAGCCATCACGATGCCGAGGACAAAAGCAATGGCGACCTTCGTGTCAAAAGCTTCCGTGACCGAGGTGTAGTTGATATCCGCGTCGCGATTGCGCTCCCGGGCAATCTCCAGACTGGGTTCACTCAGGGCCTCCCACACCGGGTCAGCCAGAAACCACCCGCCCACGGCCGCCAGCACAATAGAAATACCGATAATGCCCAACCGACGGCGAAGCTCAATGAGGTGCTCGCCTAAGGACATCCGCCCTTCAGGAGATCGGCGCCGACGGGCAGCCACGATTAGCGCTTGGAGTCGTCGGAACCCTCGGACCCGGACGAGTCAGCCGCATCGCTGGAATCGTCTCCCGGGCGAACCTCACTCTTGAAAATCTTCAAAGACTGACCCAGGCTTTTTGCCAACGCAGGAAGTTTCGGGGCACCAAAGAGCAACAGAATTACGACCAAGACAATGAGGCCGGTCCAGCCTCCGAGATTTCCCGACATCCTCTAGCCTCTCTATGGCGTGTGGTGGCAAAAGTGTAGCACCGGCACAAATTAGGTCACCGAGTCGTAGCGCTCGAGGGCGCGGGAGGCAAACTGCGCCACCGCCTCTCGCGCCGGGCCAGGAGCGATCACCGTCACGATGCCCGGGTGAGATCCCACAAACTGGGTTAACGAACCGTAGTGGGCAAACGGTATCTTGACTCGGACAGAGTCCTTCGACGAGGGCGGAGTAAAGCCGCGGGGCAGATAATCGGCAATCAGAGGCAAGGCTCGAGCCGGACACTCGATCGTCACCATGACGTCGCTGGGTGACGGGTCAAAAAGCTCCGACGAAATGTCGTCCACCAGTGAAGCGTGATCCCGTTGCGCCTCACCGGTGAGCGCCACAGAATCCATGTAATCGACTCGGAAAGTGCGCAGCGCTTGCCGAGTGTGACACCAGGCGCGCAGGTACCAGGTCGCATCCCTGGATTCGAGCAGGAGGGGGTCGAGAGTTCGGGGACCTGACTCCCCTCGCTTGTTGTGGTAGACCGCGGTAATCGACTGGCGCGATTCAATCGCGTCGTTGAGCGCACTCACGTGCTCCGCGATGGCACCCGGGTCCACAGCGATGCGGACCGGCTGAGGGTCTCCTGTGCCCGCGCGAAGCTTCGCCATGACCTCCTCGAGGTCTGCGCGCGAGGAGTACGCGGGATGCGAAGCCAGATACTGCAATCCAGCGAGCAACGCGGTGGCTTCTCTCGCGCTAAAGCGAGGTTTGCTATCGAGTGCGACCGTATTCCATAACGTGATGGTGCGCTCGCGTTCAAAGAGGTCCCAGTCAATATCGAATAAGTCCAGGTGAGAGTAGGCGAGGTTGTCACCGGGTATCCCTGCGCAAGCGATGAGTTCGACCGCCCGAGATATGTCGTCTTCGCTTCGACCGAAGTGCTCGGCTGCCTCCGCTACGCTCACCTCGCCCCGGTCGAGGACGTAGGGAACCAGAGCGAGCAACACCAAGAGGTTGTCTGACGTGGTGGGGCGAGGGCTTGACTTAGCCATGACCAGCCACCAGCTCTCGGAGGTTATTCATCACTCGGTCGCGCAACTCTGCCGGTTCGTGGACGACGACATCGTCTCCAAACGACGTGAGTTCGGCCGCAAAAATTTCCACGTCGGTGTAGTGCACATCGAGATGTTGGAGACCGATTTCGGTGTCGCGACGCTGGGACAGGGCGCTCCATGCATCAGAATCTGGTCTCACCTCGAGTGTTGCCACTTGGCGCTGATAGAGCTCAGCGAGATCGGCCAGAGCCTCCTGGGTGACGCTCTCGGGAGAGTCGACTGCTGGAGTGTCGAGAAGCCGAACCGTTGAGACCATTCGTCGAAGCAGGAAGGTCTTGAACTGCTCCGTGGAGGTCTCGTGGCTGTAGAGGTGCCAGCGTCCCTCATGGTTGATAAGAGCAAGCGGCGAAACCTGCCGGGTTGAGGCGGCTGACTCCCCCGGTTTGAGATAGTCAAACTCGACTTGGACTTGGCGCTCGAGCGCTTCTTGTAGTGCGGTGAGTGCCGGATCTCGGGTGCTGATGAGCGGCGCAAAACCCATGAGTGGTTCGTCGATGGTGACCCCGAAAGATTGCAGTTTTCTCGTCGCAATATGGGCCTCTTTGGACAGGGTTCCCTCCCGCCACAGCGTGGCGGCGAGGTTGAGCAGGGCGATATCTCGGGCAGTGAACTCCACACCATCGGGCAGGTCGTAATCACCTTTGGGGATGCGATAGAGCGTGTTCTTGTTGTTGCCATCATCCTCGGGCGGGATCGTGGCTTCGAGCGGGATGCCCAAGTCACGAAGGGAGTCCTTATCGCGCTCGAATCGGCGCTCAAGACTGTCCCGAGACATACCCGCTTCGGTGTCTTCTCGATACCCGCGCACCGTCGACAGGATTTGTTCCTTGGTCAGGCCAAAGCTGGTGGCCATCAGGGCAAGAATGAGGTGGAAGAGCCTGTCCTCTGGGTTGACGCTCGCTACTCCCGCGCTCATGGGCTCATCCTAAGCCTCGCCTCGCATGAGCGCTCTAGTTGGTCACACCCAGGATGTCGAAGACGAAGACCAAGGTCTGGTTTTCGGTCACTCCAGGGGGGAGGTTCTCCGGCTGATACCCCAGTTGCGGCGGGACCGAGACGAGAACTTGAGATCCCACTGTTTTTCCGATGAGGGCTCGGGCAACACCGGGGACTACTCCCTCGCCGGTTGTCGACGTTGTTTGGTCCTCGGCGATGAGATTGAGTGGAACTCCTTGGTCAAAACTCGAGACAAAGACTCGACGTGTATTCCAGACCACACCGGTGAAGTGGGTGGTGACGATGTCGCCCTGGGCAATCGGTTGTCCCTCCCCCATCTTCAGCACGGATACGCGAAGTTCATCGGGGATGGGAGCGTTGGGAAAGGAAAAACCGTGGTGACCAGAAGGGGCCTGGGTAATGGTGGGTAGACCCGATTGTGGGAGTCTCTGGGATCCGTTCGCGAGCGCCGGATACGTTGCGTGAACATCGATCAGCGCTACAACGGTCGAGGAGTTTTGAATGTAGTCATCCTCCTCGATGGGCCCAAAAATGTCGGAGAGCACCGTGGTGACAACGACCTGGGACCCTGGTTTCTGGCATTCCAGGACGTCGCCAAAGAAATCTTCCACTTCGGGTGCCACCGGTCGTCGAACCGGGTTAGCTGGGTTGTAGCTCGACCCCGTCAGATACATCTCATCGCTACCGACGAACACGCTGACATCAAAATCGATATATC
Source organism: Pontimonas sp. (assembly GCA_023263045.1). Lineage (GTDB taxonomy): Bacteria > Actinomycetota > Actinomycetes > Actinomycetales > Microbacteriaceae > Pontimonas. The sequence goes on along the minus strand of JALQXU010000014.1, from coordinate 888 downwards.
CGCCGGCTCTGGCTGGCTCACCCTCCCCTTCGCTCAGCACCGTGACTTGGCGCTCGGGCGAGATCAGGGGGGTCGGAAAGGACGCCTGCGGTGTTCCTGCGTCGCTGATGGTGGAGCTCACCAAACGAGATGCGCTACCACTGGAATAGGGCGCCTCACAGGCCCGCTCCTCCTCGGCTGCCTGCACCGCGGTAAAAGCGAGTGCTCCCCCTGCGGAGACAACGAGTGCGGAAATACCGAGGACACCGAGGAGGGAAAATTGAGGCATAGTGTGAGTCTACGGGGCGTGCCTTAGAGATTCTTTCTCGCCGATTTGCTTGCGCGATCTTTGGCTTCACGCATCGTTTTGCGAATCTTCTTATCGCTCGCCTGCCGTTGACCGGTTGCTCCCGGTGTCCACACTTCGACGTCGTCGTCTGAGTATTCGGGCTTGACCCCTCGACGCTTGGTCTCGGGCAACGCGACTCCTGGAGCAAGAGCTCGCGCGGTCATCAGAAAGCCGGTGTGACCGATCATCCGGTGCTCGGGTCGAACAGCGAGACCCTCAACATGCCAGGGGCGCAGCAGGACTTCCAGTGATTCAGGCCGGGTGAATCGGCCGGAGGCCCTGACTTCCTCGACCACGCGAGAGAGCTGTGTCACAGTCGCCACGTAGACGGCGAGAACGCCACCGGGGATCAACACATGGCTCACCGCGGCGATGCATTCCCACGGGGCCAACATGTCCAACACGAGCCGGTCGACACTGCCCTCAGCATGGGCCAGTGCGAGCTCCTGGAAATCTCCGACCTCGATGGTCCAGTGGGGTATCGAGTGGCCGAAAAAGGTTTCCGCGTTGGCTTGGGCTATCTGTGCAAATTCGTCTCTCCGCTCGAGAGAGGTGAGAGA
>JALQXU010000149.1 GCA_023263045.1 Pontimonas sp. | reverse complement strand
CGATGCTGTCGCCACGATTCTCGAAGTCAGACCAGGTGACCAGTGGAGAGTGCTTCGCTTCTCGCTGACAGAAGATATTGCTCCTCTCGTCGCTCACAAAGGCTCCATCACGCTCGATGGGGTGTCCTTGACGATCTCGGCAATCGGAAGAGACTGGGCTGAGGTGTCTCTCATCCCGGAGACACTGGTTGCCACGACACTCGGAGAGGCTGAGGTCGGGACCCAGCTGAACGTTGAAACAGATATTCTCGCGAGGCAGGTCCTTCGTCTTCGAGAATTCAGCATGGACGGAGCTGCCTCATGAGTATCGGAACTCTCGATGAGGCACTGGAGCACCTGCGCCTTGGCCGGCCCATCATTGTGGTCGATGATGAAGCTCGCGAAAACGAGGGCGATCTTGTCCTGAGCGCTCAGTTGGCAACACCTGAGTGGGTCGGGTTCACAATTCGCCACTCGTCTGGCTACCTGTGTGCTCCGATGCCTGCGGAAAAAGCAGTCGCGCTGAACCTTCCTCCCATGGTTGCTAACAATGAGGACCCGCGAAAGACGGCCTACACAGTCAGTGTCGATGCTGCGACAGGAATCACGACAGGCATTAGTGCCTCCGATCGCACACGAACCCTTCGCGTGCTTGCTGACCCGGGTTCCACACCCTCCTCACTGATTCGTCCCGGCCACATTGTTCCCCTCAAGGCTGCTCCAGGAGGCGTCAAAGAACGAGCTGGTCACACCGAAGCAGCAGTCGAACTCATGCACATGGCAGGCCTGGAACCTGTCGCCGTTATCGGTGAAGTTGTCGGAGACGATGGAGAACTCCTCAGGCTGCCCCAGTTGCTGGACATGGGCGAACGGGAGAACATCCCTGTTGTCACCATTGCCCAACTGCTCAAAGAAATAGAAGATAACCCTGCAGGCTCTGATCTTCGCGTTCCTCGCCACCGGCCAGTCGCTGATCAACGGGTCATATTTGAGGTTCAGACTCGAGTACCCACCGACCACGGAACGTTCGATCTTCGCGCATATCGCGACCGAGCAACGGGAGCTGACCACATCGCCATCGTCTCCGGTGAGCCGCACGACAACACCCTCGTCCGTCTTCACTCGGAATGCCTCACGGGAGAGGCAATGGGATCACTCAAGTGTGAGTGTGGTCCCCAGCTTCAGGCCGCCATGGAGCGCATTGACGAAGAGGGTGGCATTGTGATTTATCTCCGCGGCCACGAAGGTCGGGGAATTGGGCTAGTCAACAAATTACGCGCCTACCGGCTGCAGGAACTTGGGCTCGACACCCTTGATGCCAATCTTGCTCTGGGATTGCCAGCGGACGCTAGAGACTATGGCGCCGCTGCCGCCATCCTTGCGGATATGGGGGTGAGCTCAGTGCGGCTGCTCTCCAACAACCCCGAAAAGCGACGTCAACTCGAACAGCACGGAATCACTGTGACCTCGCTCGAGCCCCTGGTCGTGGGTGTGGGAGAAGTCAACACTGCATACCTCGAAGCTAAGCGCGACCGAATGGGACACCACCTGCCTGGAGAACTCGCGACGGGTGCCATCACCCTCCCCCACGAAGGAGAAACATCATGAGCGGTCATGGAGCCCCCACCATCCAACTCGAGGGTGCGCACGGCATGAAGGTTACGGTTGTCGCAGGAATGTGGCACGAGGAGATTGCTGAAGCTCTCGTCGCGGGTGCGACTCGTGTGCTGGAGCGAGCTGGAGCTGACACCTCAATTGTTCGAGTACCCGGTTCGTTTGAACTGCCGGTCGTCGCGAAAGCTGCTCTCGACGGTGGAGCTGAGGCCGTGGTTGCTCTGGGGGTCATTATTCGAGGCGGCACCCCCCATTTTGAGTATGTGTCCTCAGCGGCGACGACAGGGCTCACTGATGTCGCACTACAGACCGGTAAGCCCGTGGGTTTTGGTGTTCTCACCCTGGATGACGAAAAGCAGGGCCTAGATCGCGCGGGTCTCCCTGGCTCCTCAGAGGACAAAGGCGCGGAAGCAGCTGAAGCTGCCCTCCACACAGCCCTCATCCTGAGGGGACTGTCTTAGGAGGAAAACTCCCTCACAAAGAAGGTCATCTCGCTTCGCTGAATGTCGCGAAGCAGAGCGCGGTCCGGCGGTAGGTCTGATCCCAAGACGCACACAATTTTGCTGGGGGGAATCCCAGCAT
>JALQXU010000148.1 GCA_023263045.1 Pontimonas sp. | reverse complement strand
CCTCCGCCACAAGGAGATCAGCCCTCGATAATGCCTCCACAAGACGTGGGCTAGCGTCCCCGAGGTTCCCGAGGGGTGTTGCAGCGAGAATCAGCACAGGGTCATTGTTTCAGGCTTGAAGTGACCGGCGGGCAAGTCGGGAAAAACCAGGGACCGGATCCTTCAACTGGTCGAGGATTTCTGCTGGCGAAAGCGGAGGGTTCTGCAATCTGGAGGACTGCATGTGTAGGGCCCTCAAGGCAATGCTCGGATTGCTACGCCACAGTTCAATCAGGAACTGGTCAGCTGAAAGAGCTCTCATACCCCACCGGGATAGAGCGCTGAGAGGAAAGTCTCTGAGATTGTTTGTCACAATGACCTGCGCTCCACCAATACGCCCGGCCGCTATGACGTGCGCGTCCTGAGCGTCAGGCAGGCTGGAAGCAATCTCCTCGGCAACCTTCTCCCACCCCGCAACGGTTGCAGCGGGAAATGCTCGAGACATGGCCATGACTCTGGCTTCGACTGACCGTGGATCCCGATGAGGGTAGGTTCGCGCGAGAGCGACGCGGAGCTCGGTCAAGATTTCCTCTGACCACAATGGACGATAGAGATCTTGCTCGGCAAAGCTCAGAAGAGTGTCATTGAGCCTCGCAGGGAAAATCACACTCGTGTCCAGAACGGCGCTGAACACGTTCTTTATCGGCTGCGGTTGCGTCGGACACTCGTGATGATGTCGAGGTAGTTTTCGGGAGGTGTGTCTTCGTAGAGACCTGCGCTCTCGCCAATCCGAACCATCTCATCGAGTGACTCACTCTGCTCTACGCGCTGGCGCTGTTGGTACTCAACAAGGTCTGTGAGACGGATTCGACGATGACGACCGGCCGCCGGGCGCTCGTAGGGAATTCGCGATTCGTTGAGGAGTTTGACTACTGAAGGCCTGCTGATTCCAAGAAAGTCAGCGGCTTCCTGAGTGGTCACGGTCAGGTTGACCGGCGCAACAGTAATCGCTTTTCCCGATTGCATGGCTTCGACCGCGCTCAGGAGCACGTGATGGAGCTCGTCAGGAATAACGACCTCATCACCCTCTGTTCCACGAAGTGTCACCTGGGCGCCAGAAGATGCGAGAAGGTCTCGAAGTGCATCCATCGTATGAGGGTCGGAAGGAGGCAGCACTGGGATGTCATACGCCAGGGAGGTCATAACATCACTCTCTCATAAATTCGAAATATTCGAAACAGCCATGTCTTGTGACACGTCACGGACTGAGACAAACCTGGCATGAGTGGGTTTTCCACGGCCAGATTTATCCACAACTCAGAGCTGAGCTTTGAGCTCCGACGAACTCTTGACAGGAAGCTGGCAGACACCCCGGTGACAGACATACGCGATAGGACTCGCCGCTTCCGTACGACCTTCCAGCAGTTCGACCCCCACCTCCAGGAAACTGCGTGCTTGCTCCGGGCTGAGACACAGGACCAGTGTTCCTGGAACCCGGTTGCGACGAGCAACCTCCGCTAACTCGGTGGGGCCATCCGAGATGACGATGATTTCTCGGTCATCTCTCGCGAGCGAGGAGAGAGCCTGCAGGATTCCTCCAGCCCCCAGCGGAGTGAGCATGGCCTGCGAGACGTGAGGAGCAAGGAGTGCTCTCGCTCGCTCTTCGTCGCCCTGATTACCTCGAAGCGTGGCTGCCAAGAGCAAGGCTTGAGCGGTCATTGCGATTCCCGAAGGTGATGCTCCCTCTTGGATATCGGGCCGCACACTCAAGCCGTTGTCGCGCATGACGTCGTCGACTCCGAGAGCGTGTTCCCTCCCCTGGAGAGAATCGAGAATCCGAAACGCCTCCCCCACGAATCGCGCATCACCCAGCGCCATACCCAACTCCAGAAGGCCTAGGGTCAGGCCTCCGTAATCTTCGAGGGTTGCAGGAGCGCTACTAGGAATTCCCCCCTTGGATAAACGAATGAGGGTGCCCTCTTCGTGCACGTGTTTCTCGAGCAGCATCGTCGCCACGCTCGACCCCAGCGCGCCCGGTTCACCGCGAACTCCGGCGAGGTGAGCGTGGGCGAGCGCGGAGAGAGCCATACCGTTCCACCCGGTGATGACCTTGTCATCCACCGCAGGCGGTGTGAGCTGTGATCGAGAAGAGGCATCGAGGGCGTAGTAACCACCTTCGCTGGATTCGCCCTCGATGATGCTTTCACTATCCTGCGCTGAACCAAATCCCCCT
>JALQXU010000147.1:1386-2239 GCA_023263045.1 Pontimonas sp. | reverse complement strand
ATTGCTCCAGCGCTTCGGGATCTCTGTCGATTCCCAAGACCCTCAGCGCTGGGATAGACGCAAGGAACATCTCCGTATGGCCGCCCAGTCCCAGGGTCGCGTCGACCAAGACCGGAGTATCACCGCCGAGAGACGGAGACAGAAGCTCGAGTGCTCGCGGAGCGAGGACCGGGATGTGGGAGTAGGTGGCGATCATGGTGTCTCCGGTGTCCCTGGAGTCAGATTCCCTTCCGTGTCATGACCTGGGACCGGGGAAGGTGACACAGGGCTCACGGAGGGGAGTCAGACTTCAGGGCTATAACAGCCCGGGAATCACCTCCTCTTCGGTATCCGAGAAGGCTTGCTCTCGATCGGTGTAGTACTGATCCCACGCAGCGGTGGACCAAATCTCGGCTCGGTTACCCGCACCAATCACCGTGAGATCGCGTTCCAGTCCGGCGTAGTCGCGAAGAGCCGGTGGAATGGTGACCCGGTTTTGCTTATCGGGGATCTCGGATGAGGCGCCGGAGAGGAACAACCTCAAGAAGTCTCGGCTCGCCTTCGACGTCAGCGGTGCCTCGCGCAAACGCTCAACGTGCTCGTCAAAGTCCTTGGCGGTGAAGACGTAGATACAACGCTCTTGCCCTCGGGTGAGGACTAGACCGTTGGCGAGTTCGTCGCGAAACCGGGCCGGGAGGATGACGCGGCCTTTGTCGTCGAGCTTGGGGGCGTGAGTACCCAGGAACATGGTGCGCCCCCTTTCTTGTCCGGCCACCAGAAGGTATTCCCCACTTTACTCCACTTTGCTCCAATATCAACCACAAATGACCATTTTCTTTGCGCATGCCGTAGCCATGCCTCCACCGCGAAAATC
>JALQXU010000147.1:0-1376 GCA_023263045.1 Pontimonas sp. | reverse complement strand
CCCTCCAGGCATCGCAACAAAAAACCGGCCCGCTCGGGCCGGTTGCGTCAAAAGGAAGGAAGAGGGTTAGTCCTCCACTGCGGGGCTAGAGACCTTCGCCGCGCTCTCTGCGCTCCCACCGTTCATTGAGACGATCCATGAATGATGAGGATGCTGCCGGGCTCTTCGCCTTCGGAGCGTTGCGGCCAGAGGGCGAACCCTCATTCGAGGATCCAGGAATCGCGACAGCCACCATGACGCCGGCGAAGAGGACCCCAAAGCCCAAAACCCCCACCAGGGTGATGTCGAGGGAGACACCCACGACCATGGTTGCAATGCCAACCAGACCCATCAGAACACCGACTGCGATAGCGGTGTAGTTGGGAGTCCGACGGAAGTCGGACGTGTTGACGACGTCAGCCTCGTTCTTGTAGAGGTTGCGCTCCATTTCCTCGAGCAAACGCTGCTCATGCTCAGAAAGTGGCATTCCATCCTCCCCACATGCGTGGCTAATAAATACAGAGTGTACGCAGAATTCCTGAGGATAGGCTAGGGGCGTGTCACCGCAGATCAAACTGGTCGATGTTGTGGACTCCCGCATCCAGTCGTTCCTCGAAGCCCGGTCTGACGATATGGCCACCATCTCCCCCGACTTGGACCACATCCTCGCTTATGCCAACAGCATGTTGCGCAGTGGCAAACGATTCAGGGCACGGTTTTGCTACTGGGGCTGGCGCTCTATTGAACAACCCGACGCAAGGGATCCACTGGGTGGCATCGAGACTCTTGAGGATGCTTCCCCCGTCATTGACCTAGCGACCTCTCTCGAGGTGTTCCACGCGGCTGCGCTGGTGCACGACGACATCATGGACAACTCGGACACGCGAAGAGGCCTACCCGCGGCGCATCGGGCCTTCGAGCGCATCCACCGCGATCGCTCGTACACAGGTTCCGCCCCACATTTTGGAACATCGACCGCACTGCTCTTGGGAGACCTTCTGTTGGCCTGGAGCGATGACCTCCTCGGCGCTGCGCTCGCGGAACAGTCCCCGGAGGTGGCGCTGGCCACGAGAACCCAGTTCTCGACCATGCGGCAGGAAGTTACTCTCGGGCAGTACCTAGATATTCATGAAGAGGCGGCCTGGCTTCACCACGGTGAAGACGAGCGACTTGATCGCGCACTTCGAGTCGTGACCTACAAATCAGCGAAGTACAGCATGGAGGCCCCCCTCCTGATTGGCGCATCGTTGGCAGGTGCACAGTCGACACAATTGGATGATCTCTCCGCCTTCGGCCTTCCGCTGGGTATCGCTTTCCAACTCAGAGACGACGTCTTGGGAGTGTTCGGAGACTCAGAAGTCACGGGAAAGCCCTCGGGAGATGATTTGCGCGAAGGA
>JALQXU010000146.1 GCA_023263045.1 Pontimonas sp. | reverse complement strand
TTACCGAGGCGCTGCGAGAGACTGGCGCGCAAGGAGTTGTTCTCGCACACACGCTTGATGATCAAGCAGAAACTGTGCTGATGGGGCTTGCCAGGGGTAGTGGACCGAGCGGGCTCAAAGGTATGGCCACCCAGGATGGCACCGTGCACCGCCCCTTCCTGGGGTTGGAGCGCGCGACCGTGCGCCAAGCGCTGACCGATGCGGGGCGCTCGTGGTGGGAGGACCCCCACAACGCTGACGAGCGTTTTACTCGGGTCCGGGTGCGCAACACGGTGCTTCCCCTTCTCGAGAAGGAGCTCGGTCCCGGTGTGAGTGGGGCCCTCGCACGGACCGCGGAGCTGTTTCGTGAAGATTCTGAGGCGCTGGATGATGAGGCCTCTCGTTGGTTTGAGAAAAACGCCCTCGTGGATGACGAGGGGTCGTGGTCTCTTGAGGTGGAGAAGCTCGAACAGGTGAGTGGCGCGGTACAGACCCGTGTTCTTCGCTTGCTGGTTCTTCGAGTGGGTGGAGGTGCGCCGACCTATGCACACACCGCTCAAATGCGGCGCCTCCTTCAGGCTTGGAACGGCCAGTCCGCGATCGATGTTCCCGGCGCTAGTGTGGAGCGCAAGGATGGGCGAATTTATGCCCGGGCGACGAAGTAGGGCAGGGGTGTATGGACTTCTCGGACGTCAACTCTGATATCGAGTCCGTTGTTCTCGATAAGGACCAAATCGCAGAAGGAATAGCTCGCCTTGCACGGGAGATCGAGAAGGATCATGTCGGACACACCCCTTTGCTGATTGGGGTGCTCAAGGGCGCGGTCATGGTGATGGCGGATCTCGCTCGTGAGCTTCGGATTCCTGTGGAAATGGATTGGATGGCCGTCTCCAGCTACGGTGCCTCCACAAAATCCAGCGGTGTGGTACGGATTGTGAAAGATCTCGACATTTCCCTCGAGGGTCGCCACGTCATCATTGTGGAAGACATTGTCGATTCGGGTTTGACCTTGTCCTGGTTGCTCGAGAACTTCGAGAGTCGTCAAGCTGCCTCGGTGAGTGTTGCGACCTTGCTGCGCAAACCTGATGCTGTTCAAGTTGATGTTCCCATCGATTATCTCGGATTCGATATTCCTAACGACTTTGTGGTGGGTTACGGCTTGGATTACGCAGAGTCGTATCGAAATCTCAGTGGTGTGGGAGTGCTGAAGCCCTCTGTCTACGGGGGTTGAGTGTCTCCTGTGCCTCGGGCGAACACGTGGAGTTTGACTCACACACCGCGCTAGCCTGTTAGCTTGACCTCCGGTCCACCGAAAGGCACCCGACTCTCGTCATGGCTCAGAAGAAAATCACCCTGAAATCTCTCATCAGGGGACCACTTCCTTACGTGTTAGTGGGTTCCTTGATTGTGGTCATTGGAGTGTCGCTTCTGACCGCGAGTGGTTTTCGCCCCATTAGCACTCAAGAGGGTCTCGAGCTTTTGGAGAACAATCAAGCTCGGTCGGTCACCATCATCGATGGTGAGCAGAGAGTCGACATGGAGTTGCGCTCGGCTTTCGAAGAGTCCGGCAACCAGGTCCAGTTCTACTACGTAGCTCCGCGTGGTGAAGAAATTGTTGAGGCCGTTAATAATTCAGATGTTGCAGAGTTCACCGATGAGGTACCCCAGACCAATTGGTTTGTCTCGCTCCTGGGGTTAGTTCTTCCCTTCGTCATCATCGGTCTGATTTTCTGGTTCCTCCTTTCCAGCATGCAAGGTGGCGGCTCGCGCATCATGCAGTTTGGCAAGTCGCGAGCGAAGCTTGTCTCGAAAGAGACCCCGACGGTCACCTTCGAGGATGTGGCAGGCGCGGATGAGGCCATCGAGGAGCTCCATGAGATTAAGGAATTCCTGAAGGATTCCGAGAAGTTCCAAAAGGTGGGCGCCCGAATCCCGAAGGGTGTGCTGCTCTATGGCCCACCGGGAACAGGAAAAACTCTCCTCGCGCGCGCGGTGGCTGGCGAGGCGAATGTGCCCTTCTATTCGATCTCCGGATCCGACTTCGTGGAAATGTTCGTTGGTGTGGGAGCTTCGCGTGTGCGCGACCTTTTCACCCAAGCCAAAGAAAACGCGCCGGCGATCATCTTCGTCGATGAGATTGACGCCGTCGGTCGACACCGTGGCGCTGGAATGGGCGGCGGTCACGACGAACGCGAACAAACCCTGAATCAGCTTCTTGTCGAGATGGACGGTTTTGATCCCAAGACCAACGTGATTCTGATTGCCGCAACCAACCGACCTGACATCC
>JALQXU010000145.1:399-2290 GCA_023263045.1 Pontimonas sp. | reverse complement strand
ACACCCGATTTCTCGAGAGCCTCTTTGGCCACCTTCGCCATCTCCCACACTGCCCAGCGGAACACGGTCTGACCATCTTGGCGAAGGGTGGGGAATTCGCCTTCTGGGTCATCAAAGGCCTCTTTGAGGGGCCGATCCATTCCCACAGCGTCCCATTTGGAGCCATCGGAACCCCAGAGTGTGGGGCCAATACCAATGGTGTCGCTCGGTCCGACAATCGCCGCACCAGCTCCATCGCCGAGCAAAAAGGAGATACTCCGATCGGTGGGCTTGGCAAAATCGCTGAGTTTCTCCGCCCCGACAACGAGGACGTACTTGGCTGTTCCCGAGCGAACAAGAGCATCCGCTTGAGCAATCCCGTAGGTGTATCCGGCACACGCTGCGGAAATGTCGTAGGCGGCTGCAGGCGTTGCTCCTACTCGGTCGGCCAGGAGTGCTGCGAGCGAGGGTGTTTGGACGGAGTTACTGATGGTCGCGACGATGACGGCATCGATCTCGTCCGGGCGGATTCCCGCTTTTTCAATGGCCTCGTTGGAGGCGCGAACAGCGAGGTCAATAGCTTCTTCCGCATCGCTGGAGCGGCGACGCTCAATAATTCCGGTGCGCTGACGAATCCATTCATCGGAGGAGTCGATGGGGCCTGCGATGTCGTCATTGCTCACCACGAGGTCGCCACGGGCCGCTCCGAGCGACAGAATTCTTGTGAACGAACTACCCTGCGCCTGCGACAGCGGACTCATGAGCCACTCACCATGTCTAGAGCAGCGGAGATATCGTCGGGGGTGTTGAGTGCCACGGTGGGTACTCCCTTCAGGGCTCGCTTAGCCAGTCCCACGAGTGCGCCAGCGGGGGCTAGTTCCATCATGCCGGTAATGCCATCTCGCTCGAAGGATTCCATGCAGTAGTCCCAGCGAACCGGTCTCGCCACCTGATCCACGATGTAGGGGACTACGTTCTCGGAGGACACCCGAGACCCATCTCGGTTGGTGTAGAGAGGGTAGTTTGCCTCCTGGATAGAAACCTGCGACGCAGCGTCAGACAGCGTCGAGACAGCACTCCGCATGTATCGGGTATGGAAGGCCCCTGCTACCTGGAGTGGAATTACCCTGACTCCAGCCGGAGGGTTCTCCTGGAACGACGCGAGGGCACCTCTTTCTCCCGCAATAACGACCTGGCCAGCGCCATTGAAGTTAGCGGAGAACAGGCCAGCTTCCTCCAGTGCTGGCACGAGGGCACTTTCCTCAGCACCAAGCACTGCCGACATTCCTGTTGGTGTCTCGGCAGAGGCTTCGGCCATGGCGCGCCCTCGAAGCGCCACCAACGATAGGGCGTCCTCATCGCTCAACACACCGGAGAGAGCGGCCGCTGTAAATTCCCCGACCGAGTGACCCGCGAAAGCCAGCGGTGTGCCCGCGGGGAGGGCGTCGAGGAGGACCCGACCCGTCATGATTCCTGCGGCGACAATCAGGGGTTGCGCAATCGCGGTGTCCGTAATGGTGGCTTGGTCACTGGTGGTTCCATGGGCTACGAGGTCGATACCCAGAAGGTCTGACCACCCGTGAAGGAGCTCCCGGTGTGAGGGGGTTTCGAGCCAGGGCTCAAGGAATCCCGGTTTTTGGGACCCTTGCCCGGGCGCAGCAATGACAAACATGATCTCTAGTCTCCCTGCCCTCGCCGCAATTGAGCTAGAGGAACATGCCCACGAGGCCCTGAAAACACTGTAGGAACCCTACAGTTTCCGAGTTCCCGGTGTGGCTGGGCCCTGATTGGGTTCACTCATCGAACCGAGAATGAGCGCGAGGTGGAGGGTGAGGGCGTCCCGAGGTTCGCCCGGATCCCACTCGACCACTTCAACGACTTTTTTGAGGCGATAGCGCACCGTGTTGGGATG
>JALQXU010000145.1:0-384 GCA_023263045.1 Pontimonas sp. | reverse complement strand
CCGTTCCCAGTAAATCGAGCGCGTGGTCTCGGAGCGGTTCGTAGATTCGCTGAATAAGAGCGCGTCGCGCCAAAGGATCTCCGGCCAGCGCCCTCTCGGGGAGGACATCATCGGCGAGCAGTGGCCTCGGTGGTTCGCGGCGACTCTTCGCGACCGAGAATCCCGCCAGTGCAGCTTTTGCGCTTTTCACTGCATCGACAACTGCGGGAACCGTGGGCCCCACCACATAGGTGCCAGGTCCAAAGGACTCATCGAGCGCGCTCGCTATGTCCATGAAGGACACATCGTCGGCCGCGGCATCTTCGTCTATTTTTCGACCCACGACAATGACCAGTCGGTTTCCCTGGATCCCAATGAGCACATCAGTGTTGTGGTGCCGTGCGG
>JALQXU010000144.1:740-2295 GCA_023263045.1 Pontimonas sp. | reverse complement strand
CGCGGTGGAGCAGGCTCCTATGTCTCTCCTCACGCCCAGCGTACGAGTTCGAGAAAAGCAGAAAACTTAGGAGCAGGTTCATGGTAGATAACCACGTCGCGGTTGATATCCGCACATCCTTTGGTAAAGGCGCTGCGCGCAAGTTGCGTGCGTCGGGCAAGATTCCCGCCGTCGTCTATGGACACGGCGCTGACCCCCTACACGTGGCTCTTCCCGCCCACGAGACCACTCTGATTGCTCGTCGCGCAAACGCGCTTATCGAGCTCAAGATGACCGATGGTGAGCAGTTGGTGCTGATCAAGGACGTCCAGCGCGACCCCGTGCGTCAGATCATCGAGCACCTCGACCTCGTCATCGTGCGCAAGGGTGAGAAGGTCACCGTCGATATCGCCGTTCACGTCGAAGGTGAGCCCATCTCCGGCACCATGGTGCAGATGGACCACTCCTCCATCACTGTGGAAGCCGAAGCAACTCACATTCCCGAGTACGTCTCGGTCAACGTGGATGGCTTGGAAGAGGGCAGCCAGATTCACGCGGGCGAGCTCAGCCTTCCTGATGGCGCCACCCTGGTCACTGACCCCGAAGCTCTCATCCTCTCCATTCAGCTACCGCCGAAGGTTGTTGAGCCTGAGCCCGACGCGGTCGCTGAAGGCGAAGCCGAGGGCGAGGGCGCCGAAGGTGAGGCAGCCGCTGAGGGTGGCGACGCTGGTGGAGACTCCGGCGGCGATGACGCAGGTGGCGAATAACTCTGCCCTTTGGTTTTCCCCGCAAGAAAAGCACTGCCAGCTCAGATTGGCTGGTTGTAGGGCTCGGTAATCCGGGCTCGCAGTATGAGCACACCCGTCACAACATCGGTCAGATGGTGGTCGCCGGTTGCGCTGAATCAGCGAGCGTGGGCTTTCAGAAGTTCAAAAGCCACGGAGTCATCGCTTCTGTGGCCCACCCGTCGGGGGTGACATTTCGCCTGGCAGCTCTCACGAGCTACATGAATCGCTCGGGTGGGCCTGTTCAAGCGATGCTTGCCTTTCACAAGATTCCCCCGAAGCAACTCGTCGTCGTTCACGATGACCTCGATCTGCCCTTTGGTGTGGTGCGACTGAAGTTTGGCGGTGGTCACGCCGGCCACAACGGGCTCAAAGATATCCAGCGAGCGCTCGGGACCCCCGACTTTGCCCGCGTTCGGGTGGGAATCGGTCGACCCGACGACCCGCGACCGGTTGCTGATTATGTGTTGCAGCGCTTCGGTGCTGAGCACGAGGCAGAGCTGCCCGGTGTGATACGCCTTGCGTGTGATGCGGTGGAAGCTCTCGTGACAGAGGGTCTCACCGCTGCCCAACAGAAGATTCACCCGCCCCGGTCCTCCTAGCGCCGAGGTTTTCAGGCTTTCTCGACTAATAGACTGCACCGAGTGAGCCTCGCCCAGCTGCCTTCTTTGCTGTCCGCAGATGCAGGTATTGCGGGCACGCTCGCGCAGGTTCGAGACGGCGGCTCCATGGTTGTTCCTCAGGGAGCAACCGCCACGATCACGCGAGCGCTTTCTGAGTTGCAACCTCAG
>JALQXU010000144.1:0-730 GCA_023263045.1 Pontimonas sp. | reverse complement strand
CAGCCGTCGGTGACGGTGGTGGTCTGTGCGACGGGGAGAGAATCCGATCAGCTTCGTGATGAGCTTCGCTCCGTGGTTCCAGAAGGCACCCACGTGTTGGATTTTCCGGCGTGGGAAACACTTCCTCACGAGCGTTTGAGTCCCCACCCGGAAACCGTGGCCAGGCGCCGGAGCGCCCTGCGTCAGATGGTGTCGGCGGACTCACCGGGAAACCTGGTGGTCGTCGCCTCCATTCGAGCACTAGTTCAACCCATTAATCCTGAGCTCGCCACGTTTGAGCCCTGGGTGGTCACCCAGGGTGATGATTCACGTTCGCTCGAGGCGTGGGTGGAATACCTCGTTCACGCCGCCTATCAGCGAGTGGACTTAGTCACGAGGCGTGGGGAGTTTGCCCTCCGCGGCGGAATTCTCGATGTCTTCCCGCCTCTGGCTGAACATCCGATTCGGCTGGATTTCTTTGGCTCGGAGATCGAGCAAGTGAATTATTTCTCGGTCTCCGACCAACGTTCACTCCCCGACGATGTTCCTGCGATGGTCCTGGAGCCGGTTCGAGAAATGCTGCTCACCCCCGATGTCACGGCCAGGGCCTCCCAACTCGCTGACGAATACCCGGGCCTCGGGCAGCTGCTGGCCAAAATCGCGGAAGGTATTCCCACCGAGGGGATGGAGTCACTCCAGCCCGTGTTGGTGCCAGGCCTCGTGCCACCGCTGAGCGTGCTTCCGGAGGACG
>JALQXU010000143.1 GCA_023263045.1 Pontimonas sp. | reverse complement strand
CAGCTTCATCGGTTCGGCCAGTAATCGCCACGGGCGTGAAACCGGCATGTGCGAGCAAGCTCAGGGCTAGTGACCCCACTCCACCTGCCGCTCCCGTCACGGCGATGGGTAATTCCGCCGAGTCGGCAGTGATGCCGTGGCTCTCGAGAGCCCTGATCGCGAGAGCAGCAGTAACCCCCGCGGTGCCGATGACGGCCGCATCTCGCAGGGAGAGGCCCGAGGGGATGGCCATCACGTGCTCGGGCTCTGCCACCACCCTTGTCGCCAATCCTCCGTGCCGGTTTTCTCCATAACCAAAGCCGGTGATGACCACCTCTGTTCCCACAGGAAGGGAAGAGTCAGAACTCACGCTGACGATTCCCGAACAATCAATTCCGGGGATCAGGGGTGGTTTTCGCATAACACCGGGCGAGCCGGTGAGGGCCAGTGCGTCCTTGTAGTTGAGGGCCGAGTAATGAACGTCGATGGTGACTGATCCATCACCAAGTTCGGACTCGGCAATCTGATCCCGGAAGTGCGTCGTGAGCTGACCCGACCCATCGGAGGCAACCCACCAGCCTGTGGCGTGCTCAGCCAAACAGCATCGCCGCCGCGTCGTAGCGCTCAGTCGGCACGGTCTTCAGGTCGCCCAGAGCTTCCACAAAGTCAACGCGCATGATGTCGGTTCCCCGCAGAGCGACCATGTGACCCCACTGCTTGTCGTTGACAAGGTTGATAACACTCATGCCGAAGCGTGTTGCCAAGACTCGGTCAAAGGCGCTGGGAGTTCCACCGCGTTGAATGTGTCCCAGCGTGGTGGCCCGGGTTTCAATTCCTGTGGCCTCTTCGATGAGGGGGGCCAAGATTTCGCCGATTCCACCGAGCCGTGGTCGCCCAAATGCATCGAGACCGCGTTCAGAGTGGGCGTCGTCCATGGTGTCGAGGGCGAAGCCCTCGGCGACCACGACAAGGGGGGCTCGACCGCGATCGTGTGCAGAGCGAACCCATCCGACGAGCTCTTCCATGCTCGTTTTTCTCTCAGGGATGAGGATGGCGTGTGCCCCAGCGGCCATTCCGGAGTGGAGCGCGATCCACCCGACGTGACGTCCCATCACTTCAGCGACCATGCAGCGCGAGTGAGAGTCTCCGGTGGTCCTCAGTCGATCCATTGCTTCGGTCGCGATACTGACGGCGGTGTCGAAGCCGAAGGTGTAGTCGGTGCCGTTGAGGTCGTTGTCCACTGTCTTGGGAACACCCACGATGGGAAGTCCTGCATCGCTCAGTTCTTTCGCTGCAGCGAGGGAGCCTTCTCCGCCGATGGCGATTACGGCATCAATGTTGTGCTCTTCCAGCACTTCGGCAACGCGCTCGGTTCCGCCGTAGTCGAAAGGGTTGGTCCGTGAGGTTCCCAGAATGGTTCCCCCTTGCTTCGAAATACCTTTCACTTCATGACGAGTAAGCGGCATGATGTCGGGTTCGCACAAACCCTTGTAGCCACCGACAAAGCCCACAAATTCATGACCATGAACTCTGGTTCCTTTGAGCACTGCTGCCCTGATGACTGCGTTCAGTCCGGGAGCATCTCCACCGCTCGTGAGCATTCCGATTTTCATGTCACTATTCTCTCTGGTTCCCTCACTCCCGAGGAACAGAATCCCAATCATTTACATAGGTTTCACCAAGTCCAGACATAGAAAGAGGTTTTAGTCTGGGTTCACAACTTCGTTTACAAAGCGATCAAGGAGATCACATGGCCGAGAAAAAAGAGACCGTTAAGGCAACTGACCACGTTGCTGGAGAGGTTGAGACAGGGTTGACGGGTAACACGGAATACCCGGGTCAGACCATGGGAATTGTGGCACTCGTGCTGTCTTTCTTCACCCAAGTACCCGCGCTTATCCTCGGGATTATCGCGTGGGTGTGGTCCAACAAGGCTGGTGTCAACAATGTGCCAGCCAAGGTCGCCGTTGCGGTGAGCTCCGTCTTGATGGTGCTGGGAATCTTGGCCATCGTCGGCTGGGTCGTGCTTGTCGCATCGACGGTGGGCGAGCTCGGTGATTTTGGTATGTGGGACGGAATGGGCCCCAGGGGTCTTCGCTCCTAGAGACTTTCTCGCTCCAACACAGCCATAGCGGCGTTGTGACCGGCGATACCGCTCACAGCGCCGCCGCGGCGGGCACCTGAACCACACAGGAAGACTCCTTCGTCTGGCGTGGCAACACCCCAGCGTCGCTCCGGAGTAGAGAGGTCCTCGTCATCCTCGACGAAGGGCCACTCCAATGGCCCGTGGAAAATGTTCCCGCCGGGAAGACCGAGAGCGTCTTCTAAATCACGCGTCGTCTTTGTCTCAATACAAAGGTT
>JALQXU010000142.1 GCA_023263045.1 Pontimonas sp. | reverse complement strand
CTTACCTTGCGATTGGCGTTCGTAGGTTGCGTGACGCGGGCTTCAATTGGGCGCTGTTCTTGCTAGGACTAGTGCCGGTTTTGGGAACCATTACGGTCATTGTGTTGTGGGTGCAGCCGTCGAAGGGTGAGGCACAGGCCTAACAGGGCGGGTGTTTTCGCCCGTTCTCTCGGAGTGTACATTGGTGCCCTCCCGTAGTACGGTGTTACCGGAAAGGGAGGACATGACTGTCGAAACTGCCGAGAACGAATGGGCGACCGTAGGGGAGCGCATTCGACTGGCGAGGGAGTCCGCGGGAATTAGCGTTCGAGAGCTCGCTCGTCGGATTGACGTTTCGGCCAGCCATGTTTCCCAGGTCGAAAGAGGGTTGGCGTCCTTCAGCGTTCGCGCTCTCTACAGCGTTGTGAACATTCTCGGCATCTCCATGGATTCACTGTTTGAAGAGTCTGTGCTCGAAGTTGCGTCTCCCTCGCTTCACGATGAAGTGATTGCGACGTCACAGGATGGCCCGTTGGACGAGGCAGGAATCGTGTTGCGACGCGGATCCCGTCCCGCGATGCAACTTCAGTCCGGACCTCGCTGGGAGCGACTGACGGCCAAGCCAGAAGTTGGGGCCGAATTCATTGAGGTGATCTATAAGCCTGCGCTCGGGGCGGCTCCGCCGGAGGACTTCATTCGTCACCCAGGTCGCGAGTACGGAATCATCACGAAAGGAACGCTGAGCGTTCAAGTAGGTTTTGGTCGAGCTGAAATGTCGGCCGGCGATTCAATCGCTTTTGATTCGAGCATTCCGCACCGGTTCTGGAATGAAACCGGTGAAGAAGTTGTCGCAGTGTGGTTCGTGCTGGACGCGGCTGCGGGCGACCAAGAGCCAGAGTTTCCAACCGCAGACGCCGCTTCCCACCACCATTCGGCGGGCTAACGTTCACCAATAGATAACGTTTTTGTTATAAACCAGTGTCAAGTAGACAGAGTGTTGTGTCTGTGTTTACACTATCGTCGTAGGTGTATTCCCCAGATACACACCCGAATGGCGAAGGAGCCGCAGATATGACCCCACAGCTCAATCGTGATGGTGAGGTTGTCATTGAGGCTCGGGGTATCGTCAAATCTTTCGGCGGCGCAGTCGCGGTCGACAACGTCTCGATCTCTGTGCGTGAGGGAGAAATCCACGCGGTTGTCGGGGAGAACGGTGCCGGCAAATCAACCTTGATGCGAGTGCTCGCCGGAATCCACCGCCAGGACGCCGGAACCGTCGAGGTCAGCGGTAAGCAGCTCAGTGGCGGTGCTCGTGAAGCAATTGAAGCCGGCGTCTCGCTTGTGCACCAGGAATTGTCGCTCGTTCCCGAGATGACCGTGGCGGAAAACATTGTCTTGGGGTCGGCTCCGACCCAGCTGGGATTCACGAAGAGCCGAGAGATGAAGAGGATTGCTCAAGAAGCTCTCGAGGAAATCGGGGTATCCGTCGATCTCGAGGAACGAATTTCCCGGCTCTCTGTGGCGCTGCGCCAATTTGTGGAGATTGCCCGCGCAGTCGCACGCAAGCCCAAGGTCCTGATTTTGGATGAGCCCACAGCGACGCTGACCCCGGCGGAGACCGACTATCTCCTGGAGATGCTCGAGAGGTTGGCGGAACGCGGAATGGCCATCGTGTACATTTCCCACCGAATTCCTGAGGTCTTCCGAATTTGCCACACGGTGACGATCCTCCGAGATGGAGAGTTGGTCTCGGTGTCTCCTATTTCCGAAACAACTCCCACCAATGTCGTCGACCAAATGGTGGGACGCGAGCTCAAGAAGGACTTAGCTTCATCACGAGACGCTAACCCTGGAGAAGTTGTACTCGAAGCCACGGGAATTCGTGCACCGGGAGTCGATAACGTCAGCATCACGGTTCGTGCCGGAGAGATTGTCGGCCTCGGAGGGCTCGTGGGGGCTGGGCGAACAGAGTTGGTTCGGGCAATCATCGGTGCCGATAACCGACAGGCCGGTCAGGTGTCTATCACCACGGCCGGAAAGAAAAGGGTTGTCACGAGCTACCAGTCAGCGGTCCGAGCAGGCGTTGGCTACATTCCGGAGGAGCGTCGTACAGATGGGCTTGCACTGACGATGACCGTCGCAGAAAACATCAACCTACCCAACCGGAAAGAACTTTCGGCAGCAGGATTCCAACTACCCGCCAAGATTCGAGAGTTTGCGCAGAATCTCGCGGAGCGCGTGGGTCTTCGGCCGCCAGAGATCAAGCGAGAGGCCGGACAATACAGCGGCGGGAACCAGCAGAAGATCGTGATCGCCAAGTGGTTGGGTCGGCGACCCGCGGTGATGGTGCTCGATGAACCCACCCGC
>JALQXU010000141.1 GCA_023263045.1 Pontimonas sp. | reverse complement strand
ACTCCCCATCGCGGATGCTGCGAGCAAAGAAGCTTTCGAGGCAGAGGTACTCCAAGCGGTGCGCGAGCACGACATCGAATTGGTGGTCCTTGCCCGCTACATGCAGATTCTTAGCCCTGAACTCTGTGCCGCGCTAGAGGGGCGCATCATCAACATTCATCACTCTTTCCTGCCTGGCTTCAAAGGTGCCAACCCTTACCGACAGGCCCACGAGCGTGGGGTGAAACTGATTGGCGCCACCGCCCACTTTGTCACCACCGAACTCGATGAGGGGCCCATCATTGAGCAGAACGTGGTGCGCGTGGATCACTCACAATCCCCGGATGAGCTCCGGGCGATTGGTCAGGACGAGGAGTCGAGGACGCTCACGCAAGCTGTTCGGTGGTTTGCCGAGCACCGCATTTTGCTCGATGGTGCTCGCACCATCATCTTTAAATAGCTCATCCCTCAGCAGAAGCCGAGGGATGAGAGGGTCTAGGGCGATCTACGCGCACTGACAGAGTTCGTCTGGTCCGAAACCAGCCAAAGCCTGCTCAATGTGCTCTCCGCAGCCGGTCCAAGTGACTTTGCTGCAGCGGTTACAACGCGCTGGGCTACACACGATGACTCTCCTTGAGTGTTGGGAAATTCTCGACGTCCCTAGCATATACCCCCTGGGGTATTTTTGCTACTAGGCCAGGCGGGCCTTCAGGTTGTCATCGAGGGCTGCCAGGAAGTCCTCAGTGGTCAACCACTGTTGGTCTCCACCCACCAGCATCGCCAAGTCCTTGGTCATCGCACCCGACTCGACGGTCTTAATGACGACGTCTTCAAGCGTCTCGGCAAATTCGATGAGTGCCTGGTTCGAGTCCAACTTTCCGCGGTGCATCAGTCCCCTCGTCCACGCAAAAATTGACGCAATCGGATTGGTGGACGTCGGGTTGCCCTTTTGGTGCTCGCGGTAGTGACGGGTGACCGTTCCGTGCGCAGCCTCGGCCTCCACGATCTTTCCATCGGGAGTCGTCAACACACTCGTCATGAGGCCAAGAGATCCGAACCCTTGAGCGACTGTGTCGGACTGGACGTCTCCGTCGTAGTTCTTGGTCGCCCAGACATAGCCACCCTCCCACTTCAGGGCCGCAGCAACCATGTCATCGATGAGGCGGTGCTCATAGGTGATTCCGGCCTTCTCGAACTTGTCCTGGAACTCTGTCTCGTAGACCTCCTGGAAGATGTCCTTGAAGCGGCCGTCGTAAGCCTTCAAGATGGTGTTCTTCGTCGAGAGATAGACGGGGTAACCGCGGTTGAGCCCGTAATTCATGGAGGCCCGCGCAAAATCGCGGATGGAGTCATCGAGGTTATACATCGCCATCGCGACACCGCCGCCGGGAGCTTCAAAGACCTCGAAGCTTTGAGCTTCGCTGCCATCTTGGGGCTGGAAGCTGATCGTCAGGGTTCCCGGGCCATCAAAAACAAAGTCTGTGGCGCGGTACTGGTCACCGAACGCGTGACGACCGACGATGATGGGCTTGTTCCAGCCTGGCACCAACCTCGGGATATTGGAGATGATGATGGGCTCGCGGAAGATCACTCCACCGAGAATGTTACGAATCGTTCCGTTGGGGCTTCGCCACATCTTCTTGAGGCCAAACTCTTCGACACGGGCCTCATCGGGTGTGATGGTGGCGCACTTCACGCCCACTCCGTGCTTCTGGATGGCGTGAGCAGCATCCATCGTGATCTGGTCATCGGTCTCGTCCCGCTTCTCGATTCCCAAGTCGTAGTACTCGAGGGTGAGATCGAGGTAAGGGTGAATGAGGCGGTCCTTGATGGCCTGCCAAATAATGCGCGTCATTTCGTCGCCATCGAGTTCTACGACGACGCCGTCAACCTTGATTTTCTCCACGGGGAATCCCTTCTGTCAGAACCAGCGCGGCCCGCGATAAGTGATGGGTGTCGCAGTGCGCCCTATATATCTTTACATAAAGATACTTTCCCGCGGTTCACCTAAACGCTCTAAGGTACTTTCATGGCTGGCTTAGAGCTCCTCGAACTCTCTGCGGACACTGCTCTGCAGGCAAATTCGCTCGAATTGAGGCCTGGACAGGAGCAGTTCGAAACCCCCGTCACCTACGCCAATGCTGACGGAAGCCTCGATCCAACAAAAGCCTGGAGCCGCGTGATTACGCTCGATGGCCAGGTTGTGGGCTTCGTTCGGGCCTATTTCGATTCATCTCACCCCGATGAATCACTGCAGAGCTGTGTCTGGCGCGTGAGTGTCGACGCGAGCGCGCAGGGCACCGGGGTGGGACGCTTTGCTATCGACGCCGTCAAAGAAGAAGCCAAAGCGCGGGGGTTCACCCTTCTGA
>JALQXU010000140.1 GCA_023263045.1 Pontimonas sp. | reverse complement strand
CAAGAGAAACGCGTGCTGTGGCCATCAGAATGATTACATATTTGCGCGACGGTGGCTCAATGAGGTGCCGCCGCATGCCATTTGCATGAAATGGCGTAACACACTTGTGTCGCAACAGGAAACTTGCCAGGAAACCTCGCAAGCTCCTATTGTTCTTCTAGGAAACCTTCCACTACTGTCATAACGCCTTGCGGCCACTCACTCGCGCACGTTCTCACTCACGTTCGCACGCACTCGCACACATTGCTCTACTTCTCTTGCCCCTCGCGTTCTACTCCGCTCTACGTCGAAATGCGATCCATGTTAGCCGCAGTAATTCCTGGAGCTTGTCTGTGTTAGCTGAAGTGAGCTGCAGTCAGCGTGTCTCCTTTCCAGCTGAAGAGAGCTGCAGTCATCGATCCTCCTTTCTTTGCTCATCTGCATGCCTCGAGACCTCCACCCATGTCAAAGGGGCCCCCGCAAGGGTGGTTTGGAGGGAGCGCTTCTTCCACCTGAGCTCCACCGTCCGATGATTCTGGTCTCGACTGTGCTCCCGCTTCCGTTTGTGCTGGTGCTGATTCTGTGGGGCTCACTCGAATCAACGGGGGTTCTGGCGCTGTCGTTGTTCTTTGTCGTGGCGTATTCCGCGAAAGGCTTCCGCTTCAAAGAGATTCCGTTTGTCGATTCGATCACGTCGAGTCTGCACTTTGTGATGCCAGCAATCTTCGCGATGGTGCTCGTGAGCGCACCGCTCAGTGGCCTGGCGCTCACCCTTCTTGCTTCGTTCTTCCTCTGGGGCATGGCGTCTCATGCCTTTGGTGCCGTTCAGGATGTGGTGGCAGATCGAGAGGCGGGAGTGGGTTCGATTGCGACCGCTATTGGCGCACGTGGCACCGTGCGCTTTGCTGTTGCCCTCTATGCGCTCTCCGGTGTTCTCCTTCTGCTCACTCCCTGGCCCCTGCCGCTTATCGCGCCGGTGGCACTGCTCTATATCGGCGCTCTAGTGCCCTGGTGGTCGGTGAGTGACGCTGAGGCGTGGCGAGCCAATAGAAGCTGGAAGTGGTTCCTCGCGCTGAACTTTGTTGCTGGCGCGGTGCTGATGCTCGTGGTTTTTGAGTGGTGGCGGCTCGCGTCTTAGCGGGCTGGAGCCTTCACAAAGAGGAGCATGATTCCTCCGGCGAGGAGCACGAGGGCAATGCCCAGGAGGCCAAACAGTGTTTGGCTTCCCGACAGCGCAATGAATACACCCCACGCGAGTGAGGCCATCCATCCGGCAGCGCGCCCGGTTGTGGCATAGAGCCCAAACACCTCACCCTCTTTTCCTGCGGGCGTGACCCTGGCGAGGAATGAGCGAGAAGCCGCCTGTGCCGGTCCCACGAAGGTGGCAAGGATGAGACCTGCCACCCAGAACATGGGGGTTCCCAAGTCCACGAGGATGAAGACAGCCAGCGTGCAGGCCACCAAGCCGAAGACCGAGATGACGATGACGTTCTTAGGTCCGAAACGGTCATCGAGTCGCCCGGCAAAAATTGTCGAGACTCCCGCCACCAGGTTGAGCGCGATACCAAACACCACGAGATCGGTGAAGGTGAAGCCAAAGACAATGCTGGCGATGACGGAGCCAAACACGAAGACAGCGGAGAGCCCATCTCGATAGACCGCACTCGCGAGGAGGAACCAGAAGGTGGGCCTGGATTCACGGTAGAGGCGCGCAACGCTCCGCCCCAGTTCCACGTAACTGCCCCAGAAACCGACCTTTTCCGCAGCCGTGAGTTTGGGCGGTTCGGGGACGTTGAGGAAGATCGGGATGACGAAGATGATGGTCCAGATCGCTGAACCGAGTGCGACCAGTTGGAACGTCGAGGCGACGGAACCATCGAGCACTTCGCCCAGAATGAGGCCGACGACGAGCGCGAGCGCGAGGATGCCCCCGAGATAGCCAAAGCCCCACCCCAAACCGGACACCTTGCCGACTGTCTTGGGTGTGGAGATGGAGACTAAGAGGGCGTTGTAGTTAACTCCGGCGATTTCGCCAAAAATGCTTCCCACCGCGATAAGGGCAACGCCAATCCAGAACCATTCCGCACCGGGTTGCACCGAAGCTAGACCCAGTTGCGACACGATCAGCAACGTCGTGAACAGCAGAAGCTGGAATTTCTGTCGTCCCGTTCGGTCCGCTCGCTGACCGAGCACGGGTGCCAGCAGAGCAATCAGAAGACCGGCAGCGGTGATGCCGTAGCCGAGGTTGCTCGCGAGTGTTCCGAGAGCGGCCTCTTCCCCGGATGTCCCAACCACTGCGGGATCGACAAAGAAAGTGCTGGTCAGGTAACTGGGTACCCAGACGAAGGTGAGCAAGACGGTATTGAACGGTTGCGTCGCCCAGTCCCAGAAAGCCCAGGACCAGACTCGTCGGCGGGGGATGTCTTTCCCCTC
>JALQXU010000013.1 GCA_023263045.1 Pontimonas sp. | reverse complement strand
TAGACTGAGACTCTCATGACACCCACTGTGCGCACTCTGTTGGTTACCCCTCTCCTCGCGGTTTTTGTTTTGTTTGTCCTGGTTTTCGGGGGGTCTCCTGCTCTCGCGCACAACGTCGTCGAGAACTACACCCCCGAGCCTGGTTCGACGGTGACCGAGAGTCCGGTCGACATTTCGCTCACCAGTAACGACCTCTACCTCGACTTAGCCGGCGATGGGCAAGGTTTTGGCATTGCGGTCCGCGATAGCCAAGGTCTCTACTACGGCGATGGTTGCCACCTCGTGGACGAGCGGACACTCTCTGCCAGCGTCGAACTCGGAGAAGCAGGAACCTACGAGATCGTCTACCAGTTTGTCTCCGCGGATGGTCACAGCCTGTCAGAGAGCTACACGTTTGAGTTCGCTCCCGCTGCGTCACACTCACCGGCAGTCGGTTACGAAACCCCCGCCGAGTGCGGTGTAGCGAGGGAGCTCGCCTCGGAAGAGACCACTCCCGAGACAGTGGTCACGGCGAGTAGTTCAGAGGGCGTTGTAGTTGAGGAAGAACCTCGTGACCCGATTTTGATTGTCGGCTTCCTCAGCATCGTCAGCATTGCTGTCGTGGTGTGGGTGGTCTGGCGGGTGCGCCAGAAAAGAAACGGGAACTAGCTAGCGGCTACAGCTTCAGGGCCCTTCGCCGGCGAAGCCGTTCCTGCTGACTTCCGTGTCGAGAGGACCTGGTCAATCAAGCCATACTCCAGCGCTTCTTGAGCGGTGAGGATCTTGTCACGATCGATGTCGCGGTTGACTTCCTCGATGCTCTTGTGGGAGTGGCGCGAGAGTGTCTCTTCTAGCCATTCGCGCAAGCGTGCAATCTCTTTGGCCTGGATCTCAATGTCCGATGCCTGCCCACGACCGGCTTCTCCCATCATGGGCTGGTGAATCAACACGCGCGAGTTCGGCAATGCTAAGCGCTTACCCGGCTCTCCCCCAGCGAGGATGACGGCCGCAGCGGACGCTGCCTGCCCCAGGACAACCGTCTGAATCTGGGGGCGAACGTACTGCATGGTGTCGTAAATGGCGGTCATAGCCGTGAACGAACCACCCGGAGAGTTGATGTACATGACGATGTCCCGGTCGGGGTCCTGGCTTTCGAGCACCAGCAACTGAGCCATCACGTCGTCTGCGGAGGCGTCATCAACCTGGACTCCGAGGAAGACGATGCGGTCCTCGAACAGCTTGGCGTAAGGGTCTTGGCGCTTGAACCCGTAGCTCGTGCGCTCCTCAAAGCTCGGGAGAATGTAGCGGCTCTCCGGGGTTGCGGCCGTTGAACCGGACTGGGGTGTGATCATCTCCATGAAATTCGCCTACTTCTTCTTGCCCTGGTCGGTCCCGCCGCCACCGACGACGTCGCTGGCGGAGGCGCGGATGTGGTCCACAAACCCATACTCGAGTGCCTCGTCCGCTGAGAACCAGCGGTCGCGGTCGCCATCCTCCATGATTTGCTCCACGGTCTTGCCGGTGGCATCCGCGGTGATCTGAGCGAGGCGCTTCTTCATGTCGTTGATGAGGTGCGCCTGAGTCTGAATGTCGCTTGCTGTTCCGCCGAAACCGCCGTGGGGCTGGTGGAGCAAGACCCGAGCGTTCGGGGTGATGTAGCGCTTACCTTTGGTCCCCGCCGTCAACAGAAGCTGACCCATCGAGGCCGCCATTCCGATTCCCACGGTGACGATGTCGTTGGGCACAAATTGCATGGTGTCGTAGATGGCCATCCCCGCGGTAATGGATCCACCCGGGGAATTGATGTAGAGGTAAATGTCGCTTTCCGGGTCCTCCGCTGCGAGCAACAGAAGCTTCGCAGCAATCTCGTTCGCGTTCTCGTCACGAACCTCAGAGCCCAGCCAAATGATGCGATCCTTGAGCAACCGATCAAAAACATTCGGCTGCATCATGGTTTCTGCCATGGTCACGGTGGTGTTCTCCTCTACGGATTCAAAGCCTTGGTTATCCCGAGCGTACACAGCCGGTGGGGCGTGAACGGGGGGTGTTCGCCCTCGGCAGAGTGCAGCGGCTTAGTGCTCGTGGTCGTGGTCGTGACCGTCGTGGTTATCCGCGACGGCCTGTGCCACAGCATCCTCGACAGGGTCAGTGGCGGAGTTCGTGACCTCACTCAAATCGACCTTCTTGCCCTTGGTGTCCTTCACCGTGAGCTTTGTCAAGGCGACAGAGAGCGACTTGGAGCGCGCTACTTCACCAACCATGGACGGGATTTGGCCGTTTTGGTCCAGTGACTGAATGAACTCACTGGGCTCCATCCCATACTGGCCGGCAGACTGAATCAGGTATTGGGTGAGCTCGTCTTGAGACACCTGAACCTCCAACGCCTCCACGAGTGCATCGAGGAGCAACTGAGTCCGCAAGCTCTTCTCCGTCGACTCGATAACCTCAGCGCGGTGCTTGTCATCCTCGAGACGACCCTCTTGCTCCAGGTGGCGGTGAACCTCAGCATCCACTACGCCCTGCGGAAGAGGCATGGAGACCTCGGAAATCATCTTCTCGACCAGCTTGTCGCGCGCTTCTTGAGCCTGGGTGAAGACACCCTTGCGCTGTGCCTGCTTCTTGAGGTCGTCGCGGAGTTCCTTGATGGTGTCGAATTGACTCGCGATTTGAGCAAAGTCATCGTCAGCCTCGGGAAGCTCGCGTTCTTTCACGCTCAAAACTGTCACCTCAATGAGGGCTGTTTCACCCTCGCGATCTCCACCGAGCAATACTGACTCGAAGGTGGTGGTTTCGCCAGCTGTCAGAGTGTCCAGCGCTTCATCGATTCCTTCGATGAGCTGACCCGAGCCAATTTCGTAGCTAATCGACGACGCCGAATCAATCGTCGCATCGCCAATCTTGGCTACCAGGTCAATCTGGACAAAGTCACCCTTCTTCGCGGGGCGATCCACCGTGACCAGGTTTCCGAAACGGGCGCGCAAAGCATCCAACTCATCGTCGACATCACCCTGGGTCACCATGATCGGCTCCACCTCGAGCGTGTACTTCTCAAACTTGGGCAGCTCAAAGTCCGGGCGAACATCGACCTCGACCGTGACCACGAGATCCCCAGAGAAGTCCTTGTCGCTCGGCCACTGGGACACATCGGCCTCGGGGCGACCCAACGTGCGCACCTTCTCCTCGGCGACAGCGAGCTGGAAGAAGCGGTCGATACCTTCGCTCACCGCGTGGTTCAACACCTCTCCGCGACCTACCCGCTGGTCGATGATGGGGGGTGGAACCTTGCCTTTGCGGAAACCAGGAATCTGGATTTGTTCCGCGATGTGCTGATAGGCGTGGTCAAGACTGGGCTTGAGCTCCTCGGGGGTCACCGTGATGCTCAGGCGAACACGGGTGGGGCTCAAAGACTCTTTGGTGGTGGTGGGCACAGCTTTTCTCCAACTGACTTGTGTTTTTTCTTTCCGTCGGGGCGACAGGATTTGAACCTGCGACTTCCCGCTCCCAAAGCGGGTGCTCTACCAAGCTGAGCTACGCCCCGATGGTCCACAGCGATTCACCATCGTGGCACAGTGTTTCTGAGGTGACCCGGCGAACAACCCTAGGAAGTCTAGCCGGAATGTCGACTAAAGGAAGTCTCGACCAGCCCCGATGCAGTAGCATCGTGGATTGGTAACACCACCCTCGGGGATGTAGCTCAATGGTAGAGCCTCAGTCTTCCAAACTGATGGTGCGGGTTCGATTCCCGTCATCCCCTCCACAGCACTTACAGCTCGCGGTGGGTCACGACCCCTCCGCATATCGTGAGATCCACCGGCATAGTGCGAAGCGCATCACTGGCTTTCGCCACGTCAGTGCCGAAAGCCTCAACCAACCACCCGGGATCCGCACCCAGAACCGCCACATCAGCGGGTTCGGAAACCTCGAGGGCGCTGCGGCACGAGAATCTCAACGCCTCGTCCACGGTAAGAGCTTGTTCTAGATGCCAGGGCTCCCGACCATCTCTCGTCCGGGTGACTGCCGCAGCGATACTGACCCACGGGTCGAGCGGGGAAACCGGGGCGTCGGAACCGAGAACCAGCGTTGCCTGGGAATCTACGAGTCGACGAAGGGCAAAAGCGCGGGTGGCACGGTCTGCCCAGTAGACGTCGGTCACATCGCGATCATCGACCGCGTGCTCGGGTTGAACACTCGCGGTGATCCCTAAGTCATGAAAACGGGGGAAATCGTCCTCCCGCACAAGTTGCGCATGCTCGATACGCCCGCGGAGGGAGTACTTTTCGAAAATGTCCAAAATGATGCGATTGGCCTCATCACCGATGGCGTGAACTGCTAGCCAGAAACCGGCAGCCTGCGCTCTTGTGAGAATGTCGGCAATCTCCTCTGGTGGGAAATTCATCGCCCCGTATTCGGGTGGCGACACCGTCAGGTAGGGCTCCACACAGTGGGCAGTCCTGGTGTTGAGCGACCCATCAGTAATGATTTTGAACGGCCCCACCGTAATTCCCGGTGCTAACTGGGCCCCACTGGCAAGGCCGTCCTCGATCGCCCGATCGAGGTCATCGGGATAGACTCCACTCTCTACGCGAAGCGGATAGCGGCCACCAAAGGATTCCGCCCTCCTGATCCAATCGGGCGCGTTGTAACGCATTTCCAGATCGACGATGCCCACCACTCCGCGACTGGCGGCATGACGCGCTGCGTCCAGGGCCCACTGGTCGAGCGTCTCGCTATCGAGGTCATTCGCGCGCCGTGCGAGGTCGAACCACTCTCTCTCGGTGATCACCCCATCCTCGTCGTGACCCGAAATCCCAAAATGGCGTAACGTTGCGGTATTCACCCAGGCCGAGTGCACATCCACTGAAATGAGGATGACCGGGGTATCTCCCGTTGCTTCATCGAGCAGAGCAGTCGTCTTCTGGTCTGGCCACAAGCCATCGCGGTAACCAGCCCCCACCACAATCGGGTCGGGTGAGGCCAAGGAAGCATTGGCGCTCACCGCTTGGCCCATGATGGCAGCAGCCTCGGCAGCTGACGAGGCTCCGGCGAGAGACACGCGCCTGCGATGTTGGGCCCACAACGTGAAATGGACATGCTCATCCCAGAGACCAGGGATGACGACGCGCTCCTCCACATCAATGAGCTCGTGGTCACCAACTGGAGCTGTTCCTGAGGGAAGAATCTGGGCAATGGTGTCGCCCTCGATCACGATGTCGACGAGCTCACCGGGAGGTGACCCCCAGCGCGTCGCGCGGGTGAGAATCATGAACTGACTTTCTTCGACAGCTGGCACTGGGGACAGAAGTACAGCTTACGAGTCGCCATCAGGGCCATCTGGACGTGAGTGCCACACACTCGACACGGCAAACCCTCGCGCTTGTAGACGAAATACCGATCCTTAGCCACCCGGAGGGCGCGCTTTCGACCCGCAGAATCCAAATCATTCCGTGTCATCATCACTCCCGTCTTGACGCCATCAGCGAGAAGTGACGCCCAGTCTTTCCAAATTTCCACCAGCACCTCTTCGGGCAATGATGAGGCTGGCTGGTAGGGGTCGAGTCGGTGCCGAAACAGAAGCTCTGCGCGATACACATTTCCGATTCCGCTGACGACCGCTTGGTCCATGAGGACGACACCAATCGGTCGAGCCGTGTTCCCCGCCCTTCGAACAAACTCCCGCTGACCTCGCACACCCTTATCCAGAAGGGGATCAGGACCAAGCCTTGCCTCCACGGCTGCCGACTCCTCGAGCGTCAGAACCTCACATGCTGTGGGACCCCGGAGATCAGCGACCATATCGGGGGTTTCTAGGCGCAGACGAACCGCACCCCGTGGTGCGGGAGGAAAAGGTTCATCGGCATCGAGGAGAGATTCGGTTTCGCCCAGTCGTCGTCTCGCGGCGCGCGGGGCACCCAAGGACAATGTTTGGGCCGAGCCCGCGCGGACACTTTGGCCCTGGAGGGTGGTGACGTCCCAGGCGCCATAGATCCCGAGGTGAACGCGGACGACCCGTT
This sequence comes from Pontimonas sp., assembly GCA_023263045.1. Classification (GTDB taxonomy): domain Bacteria; phylum Actinomycetota; class Actinomycetes; order Actinomycetales; family Microbacteriaceae; genus Pontimonas. The sequence continues at coordinate 7,686 of JALQXU010000013.1, read as the reverse complement.
CGGCCTCAAAGTACAAGAAGAGTTGTTTGCCCCGTGCCTCGGAACGCTCGAGGTGTGAACCCGAGATGAGGGCAGCGCCCTCGCGGAACCTCCCTTGAGGGGAGGACGCCTCCAGGGAGTGGCCCACGAAATGGTCGCGAAAAAGCTCAGCGATGCGATGGACGGTGTGACCCTCGGGCATGCAGGGCTCTAGTCCTCGAGAGAGAAACCAGCGATAGCTCCGGTCTTCTCGTACTCCGCCATCTGATTGATGCGCCTTACGTGGCGCTCGTCACCAGGAAACGGAGTCCTCAGAAACGTATCGATGAACAGTAGTGCCTCGTCGATGCTGTGCTGCCTCGCCCCGATGGCGCAAATATTGGCGTTGTTGTGCTCCCGGGCAAGCACCGCAGTATCCACATTCCATACCAACGCCGCCCTAGCTCCGTGAACTTTGTTCGCCGCCATCTGCTCACCATTTCCCGAGCCACCGAAGACAACGCCGAGGGCTTCCACGCCAGCTTCTTGGTCAGCGACAACACCCCTCGCGGCGCGGATGCAGAAGCTCGGGTAATCATCCAGAGGGTCAAACGACTCTGGACCGTGGTCGATAACCTCATGACCTTCGAGTTCCAAATGGTCGGCCAGATCGCGACTGAACTCGAGGCCGGCATGGTCAGTGGCTATGTGAACGCGCATGACCTCAGTCTATAAATCGCGCCAAGGTCGCAAATCGATACCGATTCAATTCTGGGCAATGCGTAGCAGCGCATTTTCCCCTATCCTTGGGGAGGTCAGTGGCAAGGAGCCGTGTTGTGAGCATTCCTGATTTCCGTCGCGCTGTTCGCGGATACGACACCGATGATGTCGAGCGCTTCGTCCGCGAGCTTTCCGAGCGCCTGGATCGTCTCGAAAACGAGCGCGCAGAGAATGCCCGAACCATCCAGCGCCTGACCCGCGATGTTCAAGACGCCAATGAGCGCGCTTCTCGGGCGAAGCCCAGTTTTGCCGAATTAGGTTCCGCCTTCGAAGAAACCCTGCGTCTAGCCGAAGAGCAATCTCGGAAGATCACCGAGGAAGCGGCCGCTGAAGCAACCGAAGTGCTGGGCAACGCCAGGAGCGAAGCCACCCGAGTTCGCGAAACCGCGGCCAAGGAATCCCGCAAAATTCTCTCGGACGCGCAGCGCCAAGCCGAAGATTTGCGGCTCGACAGCGAGCGAGAGGCCGCTCAACTGCGCCAGCAGGCAGCGGACGAAATCGCCAAAGCGACCAACACTCGTACCCGAGCCGAACGCGCAGCGGCCACCATGGTCAGCCAGGCCGAAAAGCAGGTTTCTGAAATCAAGGCGGAAGCTTCCCGTCAGGTCGAGCAGGTCAAACGCGAAGCATCAGAGCTTTTACACGCTGCCCAGGAGCGCGCCGTCGCGACAGACGCAAGCATCCGCCAACAGATTGATGAGGCAGAACGCGCACGAGCTGCCATTCACGAAGAAGCGGACAACTACGCACAAAAGGCTTACCAGCAAGCCGATGACCACGTTCAAAACGCGGCGAAGCGAGCTCAGGACCTGGGGCAAGAAGCCGACCAGGTGTTGGAGACCGCTCAGCGTCGAGCTGATGAACTCACGAAGGAAGCTCGTAGCTACGCCGAGCGTCTGATCTCGGAGACCGTTCAGCGCTCCCGCTCCATCGCACGCGATACCGAAGAACTCGTGAAGATGATGCTCTCCGACACCGAGAGCCAGCTCACCGACATTCGTCGCCAGCAGCAGTACCTCAACGACTATCTCCAGCGCATGCGCCAAGCGGCCACCGAGGTGGACATGGAGATTACGAACATCCAACCTCCCAAACTGACCGCAGAATCGAAACTGTTGACCGGTGACCCGGGTGCTGAGCAGGCCGTTCCGGAAGCCGTGCCTGTGACGATCGAGAGCGACGCCGAGCAAAAGTAGTCCCCGGTCTGGGCGACTCGGGTGAGGTCGTAGGCTTGTTTTCTGGTCCCCTGAATAGTTGGCGGAGGCTCTCTCCGCTCTCGTGAGCGTGAAGGAGAAGGTGTGCCCGGCGAAAATCTCACCAAAGTAGAGGCTCTGACTCGGTCGCAGCACATCACGGTCAAGGCCTACTCCATAGAGATCGACCTAAGAGACGTGGCCACCTCTCCTACCTTTCGGACAACAGCAACGGTGACATTTCTCGCAGAAGCCGGACAATCAAGCTTTATCGATGCCATCGCGCATACCGTGCACCGCGTCACCCTGAACGGCAAAGAACTCGACCCGTCCGACGTCTTCGCAGACTCCCGCATCGAGCTTCCCTCCTTGAAAGCAGATAACACCCTCGAGGTTGAAGCCGATTTTGCCTACACGAATTCAGGGGAAGGGCTTCACCGTTTTGTAGACCCGGTCGATAACGAGATCTACCTCTACACGCAATTCGAAGTGCCCGACTCCCGTCGAGTCTTTCCCGTTTTCGAACAACCCGACCTCAAAGCAACCTTTAGTTTCACCATTCACGCTCCCGCCCATTGGGAAGTCGTCAGTAATCAACCAACCCCCACCCCCACCACCGTCGAGGGTGGTGCAACCTGGTCGTTCACTCCTACACCTCGGATCTCCTCCTACATCACGGCACTGATTGCTGGCCCGTATGACGTCGTTCGAGACGAACTGACGAGCTCGAGCGGGAAAACCATCCCCCTCGGAGTGTTCTCGCGGAAGTCCCTGTCGCAGTTCCTCGACACCGACTACATCATCGACATCACCCGAAAAGGCTTCGAGTATTTCGAATCTCGTTTTGGGGTCGCCTACCCCTTCGAGAAGTACGACCAGCTCTTTGTTCCCGAGTTCAATGCGGGAGCCATGGAAAACGCCGGAGCCGTGACATTCACGGAAACCTATGTGTTCCGCTCCCAGGTGTCCGACGCAGTGCGAGAGCGGCGCGTCGTGACCATCCTCCACGAGCTCGCCCACATGTGGTTTGGGGACCTCGTCACAATGCGATGGTGGAACGACCTCTGGCTCAACGAGTCCTTCGCGGAATGGGCCTCGACCATTGCCACCGCGGAAGCCACCGAATGGACTGAGGCGTGGACAACGTTCCAGGCCATGGAAAAGTCCTGGGCTTATCGACAGGATCAGCTTCCCTCAACCCACCCGATCGTGGCCAACATCCGAGACATTGAAGACGTCCAGGTCAACTTTGATGGCATCACCTACGCCAAAGGGGGCTCGGTCCTCAAGCAACTCGTCGCGTGGGTGGGCGAAGATGCCTTCTTCCGCGGGGTCCACAACTATTTCATGAAACACCAATGGGGTAACGCCACGCTCGCTGATCTCCTCACAGAACTGGAGGACACCAGTGGTCGAGCGCTGCGTCCCTGGAGCGAACTGTGGCTCGAAACTGCGGGTGTCAACACGCTCTATCCCGAAGTGTCAACCGATAGCGCGGGCGTCATTACCGACTTCCAGATTCGTCAAACCGCTCCGGAAGATTGGCCGACCCTTCGGCCCCACAGACTCGCAGTAGGTTTCTACAATCCCGGTGAGGATGGGGTGCTCCAGAGGGTGTGGCGAACCGAGCTCGATATCGACGGTGAGCTCTCCCCCGTCACAGACGCTATCGGTCAGACTCGACCCGCTCTCATTCTCATCAACGACGACGACCTCGCTTACGCGAAGATTCGACTGGATGAGCACTCTCGACAGACAGCGGTCGAAAATCTTTCCCAGGTGGCAAGCCCGCTTGCGCGAGCCCTCATCTGGGGAAGCCTGTGGGACTCCACCCGAGACGCGGAAACACCCCCCGCCGACTTCATCGAATTAGTACTGGGCAACATCGCGCACGAAACCGAAAGCACAACGATTAGAACTGCGCTTGGCCAACTGGCTTTGGTTGCCAGAAACTACGTCACACCGGAGCGGCGCAGTGCAGAGCTGGAAGACGTCGGGACGAGGGTCTGGGACCTCGCGAAAACTGCAGCAGCAGGAAGTGACGCTCAATTCCAACTCGTCAAAGCGTTCGCAGGGCTGGCGTCCTCACGTGAACACGCGGAGATTCTCAAATCTCTGCGTGACGGAAACACCGCTCTTGATGGGCTCACCATGGACACCGACTTATCGTGGGAGCTTCTCGCGGGTCTTGCGCTCTGTGGGCAGGCGAGTTCGAGCGATATCGATACCGCTCTCGCGGCGGACAACACCTCCAATGGTCAACAGGCAGCGGCGAGAGCCCGGTCCATGTTGCCCCGTACGGAGGATAAGAAGGCGGTGTTCGACCAATTGGTGTCCTCCGACGCAACACCCAACGCGATCGTGCGCTCGCTGACACTGGGCTATGACCTCGTCAACGATCAGAGTGCACTTGAACCGCTCGTCGATGAGTACTTTTTGATGCTCGAGCCGATGTGGAACTCAAGGACCTACAAGATCGCCGAATACCTCGCAGAGGGGCTCTACCCTGGCTCTCTCGTCTCTGAGGAATTGGTGGCGAAGTCGAATGCGTGGTTGGAGTCACACTCCTCTATTCCAGCGCTTCGAAGAATCGTCGAGGAAAATGTTGCCGGTGTCGAGCGAGCCCTGCGCGTCCAAGCGCTCGATAGAGCACACCAGAACTCATAGAGTCACGCCCTAGCATGAGCGTATGAATGTAGCGGACCTCTGGGACTCCTTCACCGAAGCACTCGGTGGCTACGGGCCTGCCGTTCGTATTGTTGGACTTGTCATCGCCGGCATACTCGTCAGCCTGCTCTTGCGAGTGGTGATCAGACGCATCGTCACCCAGGTGGTTCGAGGCGTCAAGCGCGCCCACAAAGTGGACGATACGAGGGAACTCACGGCGAGTCCTCTCTCCGCGATGCGCTCTGTTCAACGCACGAGAACACTCGGGTCTGTTCTCAACAACACTGCCACCTGGGTCATTGTCACCGTGGTGGTCATTCTCATTCTCACGGAACTCGGTTTCTCCGTGACAGCGCTGGTAGCGAGTGCGGGAATCTTGGGTGCAGCCTTGGGTTTTGGAGCGCAGTCAATCATCAAAGATGTGCTCAACGGTCTTTTCATGGTGTTTGAAGACCAGCTCGGAGTAGGCGATGTCGTTGACCTGGGGATTGCCGAAGGAGTCGTCGAGCGCGTAGGAATTCGCATCACCGAGATTCGAGACGTCTCGGGAACCCTGTGGTTCGTCCGCAACGGCGAGATTCTCCGAGTGGGCAACAAGACTCAGGACTGGTCACGAGTCATTCTCGACCTTCCGGTTCCCTACAACTCGAATATTGATGACATCCAGAACTTGCTCTTGGAATCGGCGAAGGAATTTGCCCACAGCCCCGAGTGGCGGAGAAAAATCATGGAGGATCCCGAAGTGTGGGGTGTTCAGTCGCTCAGTGCCGAAGCTGTCACCCTCCGACTCGTGGTCAAAGTGCGCGCCGGCGAGCAGTGGGCTGCCGAGCGAGCCCTGTACCGAGCGCTCAAGGATGCGCTCGACAAGCGTCAGGTCGATATCCCTGCCCTCAATCGCATGGTGGTCGACACGTTCGAGGGAGCGCGCGGGTCCTCGCGTCGACACTCCGCCACGAGCGAGCCTGAGCTCACTGAGGACAACTCCTAGCTCGATGCCCGATACCCCCGTCACGCTGTATGACCGTATTGGTGGTTCAGAGAGTTTCGACCGACTCGTCCGTGCGTTCTATGAGGGAATTCGTACCGACGATGTGCTCCTCCCGATGTATCCCGAGGACGATCTCGAAGGAGCAATCTGGAGACTCTCGAGCTTCTTGCAACAGTATTTCGGCGGCCCCCACACCTATTCAGAACAACGCGGACACCCTCGACTGCGGATGCGTCACGCACCATTCAAAGTAAACCCCGACGCCCGAGAGCGTTGGCTGTCCCACATGAGACGAGCGCTCGACACCCTCGAGCTTTCACCCATGGACGACGGGGAAATGTGGGAATACTTTGAGCGAGCAGCGCTCTCGATGGTCAATACGTTCGAGGACTAGTCGTCCTCACCAAAGTCGTGACCGCCCGGGAATTTGACGAGGACATAGCCTGCCTTGCCTGAAAGCCGGAGCCAGTTGTCGAGGGTGTGGACCTGAAGGTTCTTCTCCCCCAGGAAGCCCAAGGCATCGGCAGCAAAGGCAGCTCCAGCGGGAATCTTCTTGTTGTGTGAGATTGCAGCCCCCCACACGTCAGCGCGAACTTTCTGCAGGACTGACTCCCCGATGGAGTCAGGAACAGCTTCGGCCACCTGGGCGATTCCTTCAGCGGCGGCAGTGGCCAACACCGAACTCGAGACCCCGAGCCGACGACGCCAACCCTCCCGGGGAGGGGTGATTGCAGCCCATGCCAGTGATGCAACCTCGGCTGGGGTTCCTAGAGTCAATTCTTCTCGCTCGATGGCAGATCGAGCTCGAGCGACAAGTGCGTCGATGGGAACCACGACGTCAAAGTCCGAGGATTCTTCCATAGCGAATACTCGCAAACCTAGGACAGTGGGAGTCTTGTCGAGGAGACCACGAGGAAAAAGGATTCCCACATAGACCTGAAGGTGCCCGCCTGAGGCAACGAGGCGAGCCGAGCCGTTATTCACTCGCGCGGCACGCTCCAGGAAGGTGATGAGGTCTGCTCTGGCGGCGTCGGGAGTGAGCGTAAAGGAATGTCCCATGGTGTTCTCTAAACTACAACCGATGACACCTTCTCCTGGAGCTACCCCGAACCTTCCCCCTGTCGAGAGTATGTTGCGAGCTCTCACGCTCTCGAGCACGTCAGCTCGAACCCGTGAAGACATCTTCACGGCACCCAGCCAATGGCAACCGCACGGACGCGTTTTCGGGGGTCAAGTGATGGCACAGGCTGCCCTCGGGGCGATGCACACCATCGCCGAGGACAGGATTATTCATTCCCTTCACGGCTATTTCTTGCGCCCCGGAGATATCGAAGAGGAAATCACCTTCTCGGTAGACCGAATCCACGACGGTCGATCGTTTTCCACCCGGCGAGTTCAGGCGTATCAAAAAGGCCAGCCGATTTTCTCGATGATCGCCTCCTTCCAAGACGAAGACCCCGGTCTCGATCATCAAGCCACCATGCCCGAAGGGATGCCCGACCCAGAGTCGCTACCCAGTGCGGCTGAAGTGCTCCACGGAATCAATCATCCGGCTGCAGACATTTGGGCGAAGACTCGGGCTTTCGATCTTCGACACCACCCCTCGTCGGTCTATGCGCGTGTCGAGGGCGAGACGGTGCCACACCAGGCTGTCTGGATGAAAGCGCTCGAACCGCTCCCCGATGACCCCAACCTCCACAGGGCCGCACTCGCGTATGCGAGTGACTTCAGCATTCTCGAGCCCGTCATGCGGGCACACGGCGTCAGCTGGGGAACGCCCGGTCTAAAAATGGCAAGTCTCGACCACGCCATGTGGTGGCATCGTTTCCACCGCGCCGATGAATGGTTCCTCTACTCTCAAGAGTCTCCCTCCGCGAGGGGAGGACGCGGGCTTTCCCTCGGACGAATCTTCTCTCAGGATGGAACGCTCGTTGCGTCAGTAGCCCAGGAAGGGATGATTCGGGTCCCTCAGTAGGGAAGACCCAGAGGCAAGGGATAGTCACTCAACTCGAGCAAACATATAGACCGACTACCTAGCTAATCGCTGGTGAGTTTGCGATAGGTCGAGCGATGAGGAGCTGCCGCATCGGGACCGAGGCG
>JALQXU010000139.1 GCA_023263045.1 Pontimonas sp. | reverse complement strand
CCCTCTCCGAGTATCGACGCCAAGGAATTGGTAGCTCTCTGCTGTCTGCGCTCGAAGCACGAATGGCACCTCTCGGGCTCACCAAACTCTCGATTCTTGTGCCCGAGAGTCAAGACGAGTCGGGAGTTCTCGACCGCGCAGGATTTGTCGACAAAAACCACCTGAGCTATTTCGAGCGCGAGATTCCCATCAGTGAGAAGGAGCGGAGCATCCTGGGTGAGCTCGGGGGACGGGTCCTTCCGCGCGACCTTTGGTCTGGCATTGCTGGCATGCAGAAAGAGAAGGAAATGTTGGAGCGCCGACTGGTGCTCCCACTGTCCGATCCGAGTCTGGCCGAGAAGTTCGGCGTAGAACCGCCTCGCTCCATCGTGTTATTCGGGCCTCCAGGAACAGGGAAGACGACGTTTGCGAAAGCGGTCGCATCCCGGCTGGACTGGCCCTTTGTGGAAGTCTTCCCTGCCAGGCTTGCAGCCGACCAGAAAGGACTTGCTGGTGCTCTGCGAGATACGTTCACGAGGATTTCCGATCTCGACAACGTCGTGGTCTTCATCGACGAGGTGGAGGAGATTGCAGCTCAACGAGGGGGAGAGCCACCCACCGCCCTTCAGGGGGTGACCAATGAGCTCCTGAAACTCATTCCAATGTTCCGGGAGCGACCAGGTCGGTTGTTGATCGTGGCGACGAACTTCATTCGAGCACTCGATGACGCGTTCCTTCGTCACGGACGATTCGACTATGTCATCCCCATTGGGTTGCCGGACAAAACAGCCCGAGAGTCAATTTGGCACCGATACATTCCTCAAGGTGCTTTGGATTCTGTCGACGTGAGCGAGTTGGTCAAACGCACCGATGGGTTTTCACCAGCCGATATTGAGTTCGCTGCGAGGAAAGCTGCCCAGAAAGCACTGGAGTCAGCGGTCTACAAGGACGAGCAGACTCCGCCGAGTGGGCCGACCACAGAGGATTACCTCTGGGCTATCGGTGACACCCGGATGACGGTGTCGGGGGAGATGGTCGGACAGTTCCTCGAGGATATTGACTCCCTAGCGAGGCTATAGAGCGAGGGTGCCCTCCTTCGCCCAGACTGCTAAGCTTTCCAGGCATTCGAAAGAGTGCCCTGCGCCCGTAGCTCAACGGATAGAGCATCTGACTACGGATCAGAAGGTTGGGGGTTCGAATCCCTCCGGGCGTGCCAGATTCATTCCCGTTACTTTCCCTGGTCATCTGGTGTGCCTGTGCTTCGCCGCCGCCAAACGCTCGCACCGCACGCTCAAATGAGCACCAACTTGCTCGGGTGGGGGCGAGAGTCTAAATTCTGAATTAGTGGTTCCCGCCCCTAAGGTGGGCACCAACAAGGGAGAAACAATCAATGAAGATTGCTGTTGTCGGGGGCTTCGGCGTTGCCGAAACGATGGTTGTAGCATCTGCTCCTGAAGCTGGCGAAACCGTGTCAGGTGGTCGTTTCTCCTCAGGCCCTGGCGGAAAAGGCTCAAATCAGGCTGTGCAAATAAGCCGTTTGGGTACGCCCTCCCTCCTCGTGACTGCAGTCGGGAATGATGCCTACGCAAAGGTCGGTCGAGACCTTTGGGCAATAGAGGGTGTAGACGAGAGCGCGGTCGTCACCGTGGACGCACCAACGATGATTGGTTTCATCATTGTCGACCAAGAAGGTGAGAACAGAATCGCTCTGGCACCTGGGGCTTTGGATGCGATTGATTCTGCTTCAATCGAGCCTTCGATGGCGGCGATCCTTGAGTGCGACATGGTCGTCGTCTCGTGGGAACTTTCCCCGAGTATCGGCCACGACATCATCAGGCGAGCCAAAGCGGCAGGGCTTACAACAGTCTGCAATACGGCCCCAGCGGTAGAGATTCCCGACGATGTACTCGAATGCCTCGACTATGTGATTCCGAACGAAGGGGAGGCCTCAACCATTGCGAATCTCAAGGGATGGCCTACCGATTCGCTTGATTCGATTGCCGCAGCCTTCAAAAACTCTGGAGCTAGAAACGTCATCATCACCCTGGGGTCTGACGGTGTCCTTCTGATGAGCGAAGACGAGACGATTCGGATACCTGCAGTACCTGCAAGGAAGGTCGTGGACACCACGGGAGCGGGAGATAGCTTCGTAGGTTCCTTTGCTCATGCCATCGCGCGCGGTAGCGAGGTGAAAGAGGCCGTCCGCTTTGCTGCGACGGCGGCATCAATTGCCGTTGAGTCGCTAGAGGTTATCCCCTCACTTCCCACGATCCAGGACGTCGAACGAAGACTCCAGGAGGTGGCATAGCTCTATGGAGGTCAACCCCTCGGTTATTCAACACACGTTGATCGGCGCTTCGGTCACCAAGGATCAAGTTCTTTCTCATGCTCAGGAATGTGTGACCCATGGCTTTGGGGCAGCAATGGTTCAGGGAAGCTGGGTCG
>JALQXU010000138.1 GCA_023263045.1 Pontimonas sp. | reverse complement strand
GATGACTTCTTCCCATTCTGGTGACTCCGAGTCATCCCCTGATTTTGCCGCACAAGCCCTGCCGTTTGCCGATCAGCTTTATGCCGCGGCAATGCGTTTAGCCAAGAATCCATCCGATGCCGCTGACCTCGTTCAAGAGACCTATTTGAAGGCCTTCCAGGCTTTTCACCAATTTGAGCAGGGTACGAATCTCAAAGCATGGCTCTATCGAATCCTGACCAACACCTACATCAACCTGTACCGCAAGCGCTCGAAGGAGGGTTTTCAGTCGGCGATCGACGAACTCGAAGATTGGCAGTTGGGGGAGTCGGAGTCTCTGACACAAACCTCAGGTCGCTCCGCCGAGGCAGAGGCGTTGGATCGCATGCCCTCGAGTGTGGTCAAAGATGCGCTCAACGACCTTCCGGAAGACTTTCGCATGGTCGTCTATTTTGCCGACGTGGAGGGTTTTAGCTACCAGGAGATTGCCGACATTATGGGCACTCCGACAGGGACCGTGATGAGTCGTCTCTATCGGGGGCGCAAGCTCTTGCGCTCTGCTCTCTCGGAGTATGCGGCAAAAGAGGGTTACGATACCGGCGAGAAAGAGGTGGGGCACTGATGGCTGATTGTGGCTGCGAGGAGACTCGCAACAAGTTAGAGGACTACCTCCATGGTGAACTGCCCCAGGGTGCCTGTGCGGACCTGGAGGATCATTTCCAGGGGTGTACCCCGTGCTGTGATGAGCGCGATGTCGGGAATCTGCTCACCGAGAAGGTCAAGAGTGCATGCTGCGAGACCGCTCCTGAGGAGCTCAAGCTCAGTATCAAGAAGACGCTGGAGAGCTCTAGCTAGAAAGCGCTCGGTCCAGAATCAGCTGGGCTTCTACCTGGCTTCTCTTGGAGGAGCCAGTTGCTGGGGAGGCTGATCGCGGCCTTGAGACCACGGAGAGCGTCGGAAGTCCTGCAGCGTGCGCTTCCATGGCCATGAACGGCCATGCGCCCTGGTTTTCTGGTTCGTCTTGCACCCACACAAACTGCGCTCCGGAGTACTTTGCGGCGATGGCTGTGAGGTCGGCTGCGGGGAACGGGTAGTACTGCTCGAGGCGCACCAGCGCAATACCCGTGACGCCACGCTTGTCGATTTCTGACTTGAGGTCGTAGAAAATCTTTCCGGCCACCAAAAGAACCTTCTGAACTCCTGTACCCGATGATTGGGAGGGGTCATCCAGGACCGGCTGAAATTTACCGCTCGTAAAGTCTGCCGTGCTGCTGGTCGCACCGCGGAGGCGGAGCATGGCTTTTGGGGTGAACACGACCAGGGGTTTGCGCGGTCTCGCGTATGCCTGGCGGCGAAGGAGGTGGAAATAGGACGCTGGTGTCGAGGGCCTCGCGATAATCATGTTGTCTTCTGCGGCGAGCTGGAGGAACCGCTCGATGCGTGCAGACGAGTGATCGGGGCCTTGCCCTTCGAAACCGTGGGGGAGGAGAAGGACAACACTCGAGCGTTGACCCCATTTCTGTTCAGCCGAGGAAATGAATTCGTCGATGACGGTTTGTGCACCGTTGACAAAGTCACCGAACTGCGCTTCCCACATCACCAGTGCATCGGGGCGCTCCACCGAGTAGCCATACTCGAAGGCGAGGGCCGCGTATTCACTCAGCAGAGAGTCATAGATCCACAAGCGCGCTTGGTTTTCTGCCATGTTCATCAACGGCAACCACTCTTGACCGTTCTCTCGGTCGTGGAGGACGGCGTGCCTTTGCACGAACGTTCCGCGCCTCGAGTCTTGGCCCACCAGACGAACTGGGGTGCCTTCTAGCAGGAGTGATCCCATCGCGATGAGCTCACCGAATCCCCAGTCGATGTCGCCTGATTTCGCCATGTCACGACGCTTGTCGAGAAGCGGTTGAAGTTTGGGGTGAACGCTGAATCCTGGAGGTTGGTTCGAGTGGGCTTCACCGATCAGGCTCAACACAGCAGGGTCGATACCAGTGGTTTCAGGTTCTCCCACGACCTCATCACGCTGCGATTGGGGTCGATCGACATCAGAGATAGCGCCCTGATCCTCCGGGGTGACCGCGATGGCACCGGTTTGGACAGCGTGGGTTTCTTGGAAGGCTTCTTCGAGACGGTCGTGGAAGTCCTTTTGTGCGGCCTCGAGCTCTTCGGGGGTGATGTCTCCACGACCAATGAGGGCTTCCGTGTAGAGGGTTCGAACACTGCGCTTTGCCTCAATCAGGTTGTACATCAAGGGCTGAGTCATCGAGGGGTCATCCCCTTCGTTGTGACCGCGTCTGCGGTAGCAGACGAGGTCGATGACAACATCTGCCTTGAATTTTTGGCGATACGCGAACGCAATCTCTGCAACCCGGAGTACTGCCTCGGGGTCATCACCGTTGACGTGAAAAATTGGCGCCTGAATGGTCTTTGCTACATCTGAGGCATA
>JALQXU010000137.1 GCA_023263045.1 Pontimonas sp. | reverse complement strand
TGACAGCGATTGACCCCTCCAGGGCATATCGAGGGACGTCGTTATCCAGCTGGTAGGCGACAGTGGTCAGCAGGCCATTCTTCGACATGACGGGCTTCTCACCCGTGTTCACAATCAAGAAGTTTCCTGTCCCGTAGGTGTTCTTCGATTCACCTTCATCAAATGCGGCTTGCCCAAAAGTCGCTGCTTGTTGGTCCCCCAGAATTCCGGCAATCGGAACCTCTCTCAGCAGACTGGACGAGTGCGCGTGCCCAAAGACTTCAGAGGAGGACCGTATTTCTGGCAACAGAGACCCGGGAATCCCCCATGCATCGAGGAGCTCTTGATCCCAGGAACAGCTGTGGAGATTCATGAGAAGAGTTCGTGATGCGTTGGTCACATCAGTGGCGTGAACTCCACCGTCAATTCCCCCTGTGAGGTTCCAGAGCAGCCAGGTATCGGGTGTTCCAAACGCGAGATCGCCCGCTTCTGCTGCCTCTCTGGCACCCTCTACGTGATCAAGGAGCCAGACAATCTTGCTGGCGGAGAAGTAGGTGGCGAGCGGAAGACCTGTCTTGTCCCTGGAGGCCTCGCTACTCAGAGACTTTTCCATCGCATAGACGATGTCTTGGGTTCTCGTGTCTTGCCAGACCAGCGCGTTGTGAATGGGTTCACCCGTTTTTCGATTCCAGATGATGGCCGTCTCACGCTGGTTGGTGATCCCTAATGCTGCAATGTCATGGCGGGTCAGCTGTGCCCTCGATAGAGCCTCGCCCATCACTTCATGCGCGTTGGACCAGATTTCTTCGGGAGAGTGTTCGACATAGCCAGCCTGGGGGAATATTTGCTCGTGTTCACGCTGACTCGAGGACACGACTTCTCCAGCGTGAGAAAAAATGATGGCCCTGGAACTCGTCGTACCCGAATCAATCGCCATGATGTGGGACGTCATAATCGCTACCTCTGTGCTCAGGGGGCTGTAGTTTCCAGCCAAAATCCGTATAGTGAAGCCTAGTAAACGTGCTCCGGGGTCAGTGAAACTCTGAGCCGGCGGTGACAGTCCGCGACCCGACTGCAAAGAAATTTGTTGGCGGTTGACTGGGTGAAACTCCCAGACCGACGGTTAAAGTCCGGATGGTAGGAGACGTTGGATTGGGGTGGGGATTTTTTCCACCGCTTTTTGTGTTGTCTTTCCCGGAGCGACCTACACAAGGGACCACACCGGATGACCATGGCGACTCTGTCGGGCGCTGACTACTCAGCGGCGATGACGCGCGCCCTGGAGCTGGCACACCGGGGTCCAAAATTTGGCCCTAACCCACAAGTCGGGTGCGTGTTGGTCGACGATTCCAGGGACATCATCGCCGAAGGGTGGCACGAAGGGTCGGGAACCCCCCACGCAGAAATTATGGCGCTAGAAACCCTCAGAGCGTCTGGTCGATCTCCCGAGGGACTCACTGCTGTTGTGACGTTGGAGCCCTGCGCGCACACAGGGAAAACAGGTCCTTGCGCTAAGGCACTCCTCAAAGCTGGCATTACTCGTGTTGTGTATGCACTGGAAGATCCAGGCTCCACCTCTGGCGGTGGAGCTGACCTTCTGAGAAATTCAGGTGTTGAGGTTCTGGCTGGAGTGGAGACTGAGTCTGCTCGCGCCGTAATCGAGCGCTGGTTGCATGCTGTGACAACCGGGCGACCATGGGTGACCCTTAAGTGGGCCATGTCTCTCGATGGTCGCGCTGCCGCGACCGATGGCACCAGCCAGTGGATTACGGGCGAGGAAACCCGTGCGAGGGTTCACCGAGATCGCTCGAACCACGATGCCATCATCGTCGGAACCAATACCGTTCTGGTCGATAACCCGCGCCTGACGGCGAGGAATTCAGAAGGAAATCTCTATTCCCACCAACCACGCGCGATTGTTATGGGCCGCAGGGAAATTCCTGACGGAGCTCTCATCCGAGAGCATCCAGGCGGGTTTGAACACGTGGCAAATCACGACATCGCTGGCTTACTGAGCGCGTTAGGTGAGCAAGAAATCAGAAGTATTTATGTTGAAGGTGGGGCCACTCTCGCCAGTGCTTTTCTCGCAGAAGGTTTCGTCGATGAACTTCACATCACGATGGGCCCACTGTTGCTCGGGGGACCCAACATGGCCGTCACTGAACTCGGTGTGTCCACCATGGCGCAGGCCCACCATCTGATCGTGACCGCTGTCGAACGCTTGGGTGACGACATCGTCGTCACAGCACGACCTCAACGAGAAGGGAGCCGCTAGTGTTTACCGGCCTCATCGAAGAAATAGGCACCATTACGTCTCTGACAGAAAGTGGAGACGGTGCGGTGGTGGAAATTGCCGCTCACACAGTGCTCGGCGATGTCTCCCATGGCGACTCCATCGCAATCAGTGGCGTGTGCCTCACCGTTATCGACCACACTGATACTCACTTCCGGGCCGATGTCATGAAGGAAACCCT
>JALQXU010000136.1:1805-2485 GCA_023263045.1 Pontimonas sp. | reverse complement strand
CCTCCTCGAGGATGGCACCACGTCACGGGCCGCCGTGCCCTCGGGTGCATCGACGGGTGCGTTTGAAGCTTTTGAGCTCCGCGATGGCGATAAAGGTCGCTACCTCGGTAAAGGCGTGCAGCGAGCGGTGACCTCAGTTCTCGAGACCATCGCTCCCGCACTGGAGGGCATGGAGGCTTCCGAGCAGCGGGTGATTGATCAACTCATGCGTGATCTCGATGGCACGGCGAACAAGGAAAAGCTGGGCGCCAACGCCATTCTCGGTGTGTCACTGGCTGTGGCGAAGGCGGCGGCAGAATCCTCGGATCTATCGCTCTACCAGTACGTCGGCGGATCCAACGCCCATATCTTGCCGGTACCGATGATGAACGTCATCAACGGCGGCGCCCACGCCGATACCGCTGTCGACATTCAAGAGTTCATGGTCTTGCCCATTGGGGCTTCGAGCTTCCGCCAGGCCCTCCAAATGGGTGCCGAGGTCTATCACGCTCTCAAATCAGAGCTGAAGAAGGCAGGAATGCAGACCGGTTTGGGAGATGAGGGTGGTTTTGCCCCGGAGCTTGCGAGCAACCGGGCAGCACTGGACTTCCTCATGACCGCTATCGCGTCTGCAGGCTTTAAGCCTGGCGCCGATATCGCGCTCGGGCTCGACGTGGCAGCAACCGAAATGTTCGAAGGCG
>JALQXU010000136.1:0-1795 GCA_023263045.1 Pontimonas sp. | reverse complement strand
CGGTACCTACCAGTTCGAGGGCGAGAAGCGCGATGCTGCCTTTATGGCCTCCTACTATGGCGAGCTCGTTGCGAGCTACCCGCTGGTCACCATTGAGGACCCGCTCGATGAAAACGATTGGGAGGGCTGGGTTGCCCTGACGGAAGCGATCGGTGGAAAGGTTCAGCTAGTTGGGGATGACCTCTTTGTGACCAATCCTGCGAGGCTCCAAGAAGGCATTAGCAAGGGTGCGGCTAACTCACTGTTGGTGAAAGTGAACCAAATCGGGACACTCACGGAAACGATGGACGCAGTTGCCATGGCCCACAACCACGGCTACACCGCTGTGCTCTCGCACCGCTCCGGAGAGACCGAAGACACCACCATTGCCGATCTCGCCGTGGCCACCAACTGTGGGCAGATCAAGACCGGTGCTCCAGCACGGAGTGAGCGGGTCGCCAAATACAACCAGCTCTTGCGCATTGAAGAAGAACTCGACAGCGCAGCTCGCTACGCGGGAGCCGGAGCGTACCCACGCTTTAGCTAAGGCCTGCGCGCCCTCGGGAGACACCGAGGCCCCCTGTCTACACTGATGCCGTGGCCAAGGCGCAGCGGAAGAAAACCCCGAAGACTCGCGTGAGTCGAGCCAATGCTGCGCAGGTGTTGCTCTCGCTGCAAGCTTCTGGCTTTGTCGTAACGTTCCTGGTGCTCATTGTTGCCGGGGTGGTGATCCTCTCACCCACCCTGAGGGTTCTTGCCGAACAACAACAAGAGATTGCTGCCCTGGAGGCAGCGCTTGCCGAGAGCGAGCAGCAGGTTGTTGCTCTGGAGGAGCAACGGGAGCGGTGGAAGGACCCAGCTTTTGTGGAGACACAGGCCAGGGAGCGGTTGCTGTTTGTCTACCCCGGAGATATCACCTACCTGGTGATCGATGATGGCGAGCCGGTGGAGGAAGAAGAGCTGGAAATCTCCACGGGAATCCTGGAGGCCAGCACGGATTGGCGCGAGTCTTTGCTCGCCTCCTACCTGGTGGCAGCCACCACCTCCCGTGACTACCACGCGGAGCTTGTCGACCGGGAGCGGAACACCACTCCATGAGCACTGTGGAGAAACCCAGTGCGAGCGACATCGAACGGGTCAGTGAACAGCTGGGCCGACCAGCCAGGGACATTGTGGGGATTTCTGCGCGGTGTGCGTGTGGAAACCCCATTGTCGTGATGACGCACCCGCGGCTGGAGGACGGAACACCGTTTCCGACGCTCTATTACTTGACGCAACCCGCTGCGACCCAGGCCGCGTCGCGACTCGAAGCCGAAGGCAAGATGGTCGAGTACCAAGAGAGGCTCGCCGGGGATGAGCAGGCTCAGGAGGCTTATCGTCTCGCACACGAGTCCTTTCTTCGCACCCGCGCGGAGTGGGGTGTTGTCCCCGAGATCGAGGGCATTTCAGCCGGCGGTATGCCCAGTCGCGTGAAGTGCCTGCACTCACTCATGGCCCACTCGTTGTCGGTGGGGCCAGGCGTCAACCCCGTCGGCGATTGGGCCCTAGCGGACACCCCGTGGAGCAGGGACGTCTGCGCGTGTTAGGGCGTCGACTGATGCGGGTAGTAGCACTGCTGCTGATGGGTGCACTGCTGGGTATCCCGGGCGCCGTACTCGAGTCGAGCCCCGCTCTCGCCGACCAGGTGAGGGAGCGCCAATATTGGCTGGAGGACTACCGGATTGAGGAGGCCTGGCAGATCACCCGGGGTGCCGGAGTTCGTATTGCCATTATCGATACCGGTATTGATGCGACCCACCAAGACCTCGAAGGAGCT
>JALQXU010000135.1 GCA_023263045.1 Pontimonas sp. | reverse complement strand
GTGGAACGCGCCATCAGTGCTGTCCGGACTGTGCGCGCCGCTAACGCAACAGACCGAGAAATTGCGAGTGTTGAGAGAGATGTCGAAGGCGCATGGAAGCTTGGCCTCAATGTGGCGAAGATTTCTGCACTCGTGGTTCCCGTGTCTGGGATCGCGCTTCAGGTGGCTTTCCTGGTCGTGCTGGGTGTCGGAGGCTTCCGGGTCGCGAGTGGTTCGCTCCCGGTTGCCGACCTTGTGGCCTTCATTTTGTTCCTCTTCATGATGATCATGCCGCTCGGTCAAGCATTTGGGGCGATAACGTCGGTCAACCAAGCTCTGGGAGCTCTGGGGCGAATCCATGAAATCATCACGCTTCCGAGCGAAAGTGAGTCAGACACCTCTCGCGGCCATACCTCAGTGGTGGAGGAGGGACCTTGGGCTATCGAATTTGACTCGGTGTCCTTTCGCTATCCCGAGACAGCCCACAAGACCGAGGCAGAAAAGCTCCTTGCGGAAACACTCGGCACCCACGACCTTGATGCTGTCCCCACCGGAGACGTGACACTGCCCACCCAGAGAGATGCGGTTCTCGAGAATGTCTCGTTCACGATTCCCAGCGGAAGCAAGACCGCGATTGTCGGCCCCAGTGGCGCAGGAAAAAGTAGCCTTCTCTCACTCTTGGAACGCTTTTATGACCCTCAAGACGGAACCATACGTGTCTTTGGACAAGACATCACCGAAATGTCCAGGGAGTCACTGAGGTCTCTGTTTGGCTATGTGGAGCAAGATGCTCCAGTTCTCGCGGGAACCATTCGAGACAATCTCCTCATTGGCTCTCCTGAAGCGAAAGAGCACGAACTTCTCACCGTGCTCGAAGAGGTGAACCTGACAGGGATTTTGGAGCGAGACCCCCAAGGACTTGACGCCCAAGTCGGCGAAGGGGGCGTGCTGCTCTCCGGAGGAGAGCGTCAACGCCTCGCAATAGCTCGCGCCCTCCTACAAGCACCATCGGTGCTCCTTCTCGACGAATCGACTTCATCACTGGATGGGCCCAACGAACTCCTGATGAAGAATGCCATTGACAAGGTGTCGCAGGGTCGCACCCTGGTCGTTATCGCTCATCGGCTCGCGACCGTCGTGGATAGCGATCAAATCATTGTGTTGAAGGACGGGAGCGTTGATGCGGTGGGCACCCATGAAGAGTTATTGACCAGTTCAACGTTGTATCGGGACCTGGCTGAGCACCAACTCCTGGTC
This sequence comes from Pontimonas sp., assembly GCA_023263045.1. Taxonomy (GTDB): domain Bacteria; phylum Actinomycetota; class Actinomycetes; order Actinomycetales; family Microbacteriaceae; genus Pontimonas. Next base: position 1,296 of record JALQXU010000135.1, on the reverse strand, counting down.
TAACTATTGCGGTTTCGCAGCGGGTCCTCGAAAAACTAATCGAATGCGATTGGTGGCCCTCCGCCAGATGTAGCGAACAAAGAGCCCGACAAAGTCAACCGGGGTCAGAGTGAATCTGTGCTGCAAAACTCGTTTGCGGTAGAGCTTTTCGCTGGCTTGAGAAACAAACCCCTTGTATTGGTCGTGATCACCCGTCATAAACGACCCATGTCCGTGGTGATAGTAGGTCCCGTCGAGATAAAAAGACCCTCGATAGCCGTTGAACGCCGGCGTGTGCTCCAACAGTGTCACCGGTCGACCCGTTGCTTGCAACTGTTTTCCTACACGTCGACCCGTATCTGGGGCTCCTTTTCGAGTCGCTCTCTCGAGGTAATCCTCGGAAAAGTTGACCTCTCCGCGAAGTTCCGTAGGAAACACCATTAAGCACGGGTGGGTTTGTGATCTGCTCCCGGGAACGAGTGCGAGCGAAATATCATCCAGTTTGGATATCCACTCCCTTGTCACAGGAAACGCATCAGAGTCCATCACGATGATGTGGGACGTCGCAAAGGCGCCCTCTCGGAGTGCTCGATCGAGTGCCGCAGGGTGATCGTGTCCCTCCACCGCAATCTGGGCTCGATCAGGCTCGAAGGTCAATACCTCGCTCACGAGTGGAAGCCTCCGGAGCGTGTCGGCTGAGTTTCGCGACTGATCCACAAGTACCGCAGCCTTGACAGCACCACCCGATAGCGCCTCAACCTGCGCCAACATGTGCCCAATCCAAAAGAGGTCACCGTAATGGCACGACACCACGGTGTAGGTGGGAGCCTCAGTGGTCGGCAAAGACTACTCCCGCCTCACTCATCTCGGTGCGAGCAATTCGTTCGGTCTCGGGCGACACCGCAGCCACGAGATTGTCGAGCACTTGAACCTCAAAACCGGCATGCCTCGCATCGAGGGCGCTGGCTCTCACACAGTGGTCTGTGGCAATTCCCACCACGTCGACCTGATTCACCCCGGACTGAGAAAGAATTTCCTCCACCGTTCGCCCATCGTCACTGTGACCTTCAAACATCGAATAGGAAGGGACTCCTTGACCCTTCTTCACGTGAATAGTTTCTCCGGGAAGTGTCAGCTCGGGGTGGTACTCGGCTCCGTGCGTCCCAGAAACACAGTGGACAGGCCACGTGGTCACGAAATTGGGCTCTTCTCCGTCTTGAGCGAAATGACCTCCGTTGTCATTGTCCCCATCGTGCCAATCACGAGAAGCAACGATGACCGCATACTCGGATCCGTGTTCAGCGATGTACCGAGACA
>JALQXU010000134.1 GCA_023263045.1 Pontimonas sp. | reverse complement strand
AGGTAGGAGATCCAGACTCCCACTACGGGGAAGGCTTTGATCATTCCGTCAATAATCCGCAGACCGTTACCCGAGAGGAGGTCATCGGGGAGGCTGTAGCCGGTGAATCCCTCAGCCATAGCCAAGACGAAGAGCAGGAACCCGACAATCCAGTTGAGCTCGCGAGGCTTGCGGAAGGCACCCGTGAAGAACACCCGGAGCATGTGCAGCGCTATCGAGGCCACAAAGAGCAGCGCTGCCCAGTGGTGGACCTGCCGCATGAGCAGACCGCCTCGAATGTCGAAGGACAGATCGAGGGCGGTGTGATACGCCACCGACATCTCGATGCCCTTCAAGGGCAAATAGGAGCCTTCGTATTCCACGTGGCTCATTGAGGGGTCGAAGAAGAAGGTCAGGAACGTTCCACTAATGAGGATGACCACGAACGAGTAGAGAGCAACTTCTCCGAGCATGAAGGACCAGTGGTCGGGGAAGATTTTGCGACCAAGCGCTTTGACAGCCGTCGAGGCGCTAGTGCGCTCATCGACGTAGTTTGCGGCCCAGTTCGTGAAGCGCATGCCTCGCCCCAGGTCAGTCTTTGGTGTGCTCTCTAGAGTGGTGCTCACAGTTCACGCTCCCAGAAACTTGGTCCAACAGGTTCAGTGAAATCGCTTTGTGCTACGAGATATCCTTCCGCATCAATGGTGATAGGAAGCTGAGGAAGGGGCCGTGCCGCGGGTCCGAAGATAACTTCACAGTGATTTGACACGTCAAACTCAGATTGGTGGCAGGGACACAGCAGGTGGTGGGTTTGCTGTTCATAGAGAGCAACGGGGCAACCCACGTGGGTGCAAATCTTGGAATAAGCCACGATTCCCTGGTAGGACCACGAAGCTTTCGCGGGATCTTCGTTCAATTCATCGACGGGGAGGCGCATCAGCAGGACGGCTGCCTTGGCCTTTTCTTCGAGCTTGTGGTGCTCCAGGTCCTTCCAGCCATCGGGAACGACGTGGAAAGCCGAGCCGATTGTCACTTCTGAGGCCTTAATCGGAACACCACTGGGATCGCGGGTGAGGCGGACACCTTCGGCCCACATGGTCTGCTTCATTCGCGTCACGGGGTCGTCAGCCGGGGCAAGATCCCGGAACAGAGCCACAGCGGGGATAGGAGCAGCAAGGAGAGCTCCAATCAGCGTGTTCCGGACCAGAGAGCGTCGGGTGAAACCTGACTCCTTGTTGGCCTGCTGAAACGTCTCCACGGCTGCCTGGCGGGCCTCTTCGGTTCCCCGGGTGGGATGGCGTTCCTCTACGAGTTCGTGACCGTGCATGAGCGCTTTGGCCCATTGAACTGCGCCGATTCCGACACCGAGGAGCGCTGCGGAGAGACCGAGACCCACCATGAGGTTGTTGAGACGAACCGAGGACATATCGCCCGGAATGATGGGGAAGACGACGTAGGCGATGGCCGCGAACACGCTGCCGATGATGGAGAGGAGGAAGAAACCGGCAATGCGGCGCTCCATGCCTTTGGCTTCCTTCTCGTCAAGGTCAGTCACGCGAAGGTGCTCGGGTGCTAGTCCGGGGTTTTGGGGTGCGCTGGAGCGCTCAACAGCGGTGCCAGGGTCCATCACTTCATCGTGGCCCGAGGGCTCGATTCCTGATGCTGGTGGCTTTTTCGCCATTGTGTGCGGTCCCTTTCTTCCCTAATTAGTTCGAACGAGCAGTGAGCCATACGGCGACGGCAACCAGTCCACCCAGACCGATTAGCCAGATGAACAGCCCCTCAGACACGGGCCCCAGGCTTCCGAGGGAGAAACCACCCACCGAAGGATTCTCATCGAGGTACTTCAGGTAGGAAATAACGTCGTTCTTTTCTTCTGGGGTCAAATTCATGTCGCTAAACACCGGCATGTTTTGCGGTCCTGTCACCATCGCGCCATAGATGTGGATGGGCTGCAGGTCTCGCAGGTGCGGAGCGTACTTACCCTCGGTGAGCGCTCCACCCGCTCCGGCAACGTTGTGACACATGGCGCAGTTGATGCGGAAGAGTTCCGCCCCGTTGGCGACGTCCCCATCAGCCGCGTAGTACTGCGGATCGGGCATGCCGGGCCCTGGGGCGAGGGTCGCGACCCACGCTGCCATCGCGTCGATTTGGGGCTGGGTGAACTGCACCGGCTTGACTTCAGCCTGCGGTCCGGAGGCGGCCATGGGCATACGCCCCGTTCCGACCTGGAAATCAACGGACAGCGCCCCGACACCAATCAAGGTTGGCCCAGCAACGGTGCCTTCAGCGTTGAGGCCGTGACAGCTTGCACAGTTAGCGAGGAAGAGTTTTTCTCCCTCTTCCACCAGAGCTTCCTGCGATACCGGTGCATCCTGAGCGTGTGCAATTCCCGTGCTCGCCGCTGCGTAAGCACCGCCCGTCACAAACAATCCGATAACGAGCAGCAGCGCACCCATAAGGGGGTGACGACGACCAGACCGGCTAGGGGAGTGGGAGGAGGGCATAGGGGAGTGCAACTACTTTCTCTTCGAACTATCTCAGGATGTAAATGACG
>JALQXU010000133.1 GCA_023263045.1 Pontimonas sp. | reverse complement strand
TACAGATTGAGAGAGTCTTTGCGCCACGCTCGGCGGCGTATCGGACCGCCATGAGAGTGTCCATGGTTTCGCCCGACTGGCTCACCGACACCACCAAGGTTTCCGGTCCGACAGCGGGTTCGCGATAACGGAATTCGTGCGAAAGCTCGACCGATACGGGAATACCCGACCACTTCTCAATGGCGTAGGCACCGAGCATCGAGGCATACGCAGCCGTACCACAGGCAATGAAGATGATGCGCGAAATCTCGGCGTCACCCGTGATGAGCGAATCCAACTCGGGAAGGGTGACCACTCCATCAGATCCGATACGACCGCGAAGTGTGTTTGCGACCGCTTCTGGCTCTTCGGAGATTTCTTTCGCCATGAAACTCGACCAGCCACCCTTTTCCGCAGCCGAAGCATCCCAATCGATGGTGAACTCGGTGGGAGTCACCGGGTCTCCTGCAAAGGTGGTCACCTCCACTGAGTCAGGCGTGATGGTGACGATTTGATCTTGCCCCACTGCGAGAGCTCTTTGGGTGTAGGCGACGAATGCAGCGACGTCAGAGCCCAGGAAGTTTTCGCCCTCTCCTAAACCGACAACGAGAGGAGAGTTTCGCCGTGCACCCACCACAACTCGGGGAGCATCAGCGTGCACCGCAAGAAGAGTGAAGGCTCCCTCTAACCTTGCCACCACGGCCTTCATCGCGTCCGTCACATTGCCCAGTTCTCGAAACTCTCGCGCAATCATCAGTGCGGCAACTTCGGAGTCCGTCTCGCTCAAAAACTCCTCGCCCTGGGCGAGAAGTTCCGCCTTCAATTCTTGGAAATTCTCGATGATGCCGTTGTGGATGAGGGCGAGTTTTCCTCCATCAGCCATGTGGGGGTGGGCGTTGACATCGTTCGGGGCACCGTGAGTGGCCCACCGGGTGTGTGCAATGCCCGTCTGACCCTTCGCGAGGGGACGAGCGGACAAATCATCAGCCAGAATGCTGAGTTTTCCTGCCCGCTTGTGGCTTACGAGCGGTCCTTCGGCTCCCACAATGGCGAGTCCCGCCGAGTCATATCCGCGGTATTCGAGGCGCTTCAGCCCGCCCATCAGTACGTCCTGGCAAGGGCGCATACCGACGTAACCGACAATTCCACACATGCAAGCGAGTCTAGGCGATGGGGTACCACTGGCTCTTCCGGACTAGCCTGGAGACCATGGCGAAGACTCCCGCATCGGGCGAAAACGGTAGCCCCTTCGTCGAATATGACCGTCAGGCTTGGTCTGATCTTGCGCCGAGAGCTCCGCTGCCTCTCTCCGACGAGGACATCGCACGTGTTCGCTCCGTCGGTGACATGTTGGATGCCTCAGAGGTCGTTGAGGTCTACCAGCCGCTTGCACGACTCCTCTCGCTCTACGTAGAGGGAGCACGACACTTACACACCCTCACGCGTGAGTTCCTCGGTCATGAAGTGGACCACACTCCCTTCGTCATCGGCGTTGCCGGCAGTGTCGCAGTAGGAAAATCGACCACCTCCAGGGTCCTTCAGGAGCTCCTCTCACGGAATCCGGAGACCCCGAGCGTCGCTCTTGTCGCCACCGACGGGTTCCTTCTCCCCCTCGACGAGCTTCGCAAGCAAAATCTGGTGGAGCGAAAAGGGTTCCCCGAAAGCTATGACACCAGGGCCTTGCTCAGGTTTGTCTCCCAGATCAAAAGCGGAGTGGCGTCGGTCAGCGCCCCGGTCTACTCACATTTGAGCTATGACCGCGTGCCCGGTGAAACACTCACCATCGACAAGCCCGACATATTGATCATCGAGGGGCTCAACGTGTTGGCTCCGCCGGCTACGTCGTCGGCTCTGGCCGTGAGCGACCTCTTCGATTTTGGAATCTATGTGGACGCTCGAACTCCCGATATCGCTCACTGGTACGAGGAGCGCTTCCTCCAACTACAGCGGGGGGCTTTCCAGAGCCCCGACAGTTACTTTCACCGCTACGCCCTGCTCGAAGAGTCTGAAGCACGCGCCGAGGCACAAAGAATCTGGGGGTCAATCAACGAACCGAACCTCATCAACAACATCCTCCCCACAAAGCCCCGAGCATCGCTCATCCTGCAGAAAGAGGCAGACCACCGGGTCGGAAAGATTTTGTTGCGCCGTATTTAGGTGCCGAGACTTTCTTTGACAACGCGAGCGAGGTTCTCCGCCACTCGTTGTGCGGTTGCCTCATCTGCTGCCTCCACCATCACGCGAATCAGCGCTTCCGTTCCGGAGGGACGCAAGAGAACACGACCGGTGCCACCCAACTCTTTTTCCGCACTCGCAATCGCCGCGTCGATATCAGCGTTGTTCTCGAGTCCTGAGCGATCCACGCCCGAGACATTAATCAACACCTGCGGGTAGACCAGCATCACATCTGCGAGTTCCGCCAGCGACTTCCCGGTGCGAACAACCTCCCTGGCCAACTGGATGCCGGTCAGGATTCCATCTCCTGTAGTGGAGTGCTCAGTGAGGATGATGTGGCCAGATTGTTCGCCACCCACGCTCGCTCCGCTGCTCGCCAAATCTT
>JALQXU010000132.1 GCA_023263045.1 Pontimonas sp. | reverse complement strand
ACAATGCCGGGGGCATCGTGGCGACCAAGCAATTCAGTGCGGATGGTCACGAACTCACTCTCCAACGCAACGTGCTGGGCTCGGTAGTCCTCACCGAACGCCTCATTCCCAAACTTCTGAATACCCGAGGTCGGGTGATTCACACGTCGTCGATGGTGTCGAGGTTTGGGCGCATCGACCTCGATGATCTGAGTTTTGACCACCGACGCTACGGGGCTGGCTGGTGGCCGTATGCCGCGGCAAAGCTTGGCGTCATTTTGTATGCCAGGTCCCTGGCACTGCGCACAGGCCTGGAGAGCTACCCCGTCCACCCCGGTTATGTTCGATCGGGTTTTGGTGCTGAGTCGCGCAGCGGAAAGCTGATTCTTGCCCTCACCGGATGGATGCAAATCTCTGCTGAGGCGGGAGCGGCCCCCCTGGTGCACTTGGTAGACACCCCAGAACTCGGGGTAGCCAATGGAACGTATTTTGATGGCCTCACACCCGAGGGACCCACCCACCCCGCTGCCGGGGATACCGACTTGATTGAGGCATACTGGCGAGAGATAGCTTCGCTGGTTGATCTTCCCGTGGAGCAGTATCACGGAACCTAATCGAGGAGAAGGAATGTCCCGCAGGACTGGAGTCTTCGCCCCCTTCGCTCTCGCCAGTGCGGTGATTCTGGGACTCTCGGGGTGCTCTGTGCTGGAGGACTGGGGAATCTTGAACTCCGCCGACAGCACCGCGGAGGAGTCGACAAGCGCTGAAGAGACCCCCGCGACAGAGACCGAGTCTTCGTCCGAAACGACCGCCGAAGAGACGGAAGAGGAGGTCGTCGACGAGGGGCTCTCCGTTCCGACTTGCGAGACAATGTACTCAGCCGATCTCTCTACCACCCTGCTCGAGGAACTGCGCACCAACGTCGGCGACACCAGCGAGGGTGACTTTGGATATGGGACCACCAACCAAGAGCTGATCCCGCTGCTCAAAGCCGTTCGCTCTGACCTTCGAATTTCGTGCACCTGGTATCTCCCCGCAAGCGAAAGCGTGTCGGTGACGAGTGTCGCCATCGTCAGTGGTGAGGTGCTCGGCGATGTCACCGCTGTCCTTCGAGCATCAGGAGCCGGCAGCGCTGAAGCCGGCGGAGGAACGTTCTACACCTTCGATTCGACGACCTCTGATGAATCTCTCGATTACATCGCTACCGAAGCCCATTTCGTCGTCGATGTCCCCTGCCCCGCATCACTGGCTGAGGAAACCTGTGGGGCGTGGGTATCCAGCAATTACGCCTTCGGTGAGGCTCAACCCCTCACCCTCGATGCCGCCAGAACGCTCGGGATCTACACCAACTAGAAACCAGGCGGCACCGTAGTTGGGCTGAAACCGAGCGCCGACTCCGCCTCGTGGCCTAGCTGGAGCAGGGTCGTGTCTCCACCCGGTCGACCAATCAACTGCACCCCGACGGGAAGACCTTCAGCGTTCAGCATCACCGGAAGCGCCAGTGCGGGAAGCCCCGCCACATTCACAAAGCTCGAGTAGGGAGTGACCTGGACCTGTTGGGCAAAATTTCGCTCCGGGTTCTCACGGTCATAAAAACCGATGGGCGGTGGTGCAGTCGCAAGACCCGGGGTGAGGACCACATCCACATCAGAGAAAGCGCGAATGGTGTGTTCCTCGAAAGCGGAGAGTTCGCGCAGAGCAACGGCAAGGGCTCCGGCACGCAGAGCATCGCCTTCCTCCACGAGGTAGGCGGTGAGGGGTTCCAGAAGCGTGCGCTGATCGGCGCTGAGCTCCAACCCCACCGCAGAGGCTTTCCAGATAGTCATAAACGCCTCGGCATAACCTCCACGCGGATTCCACTCGAGCTCCACCACCGTGTGACCGAGGTCCTCAAGGACACTGCGAACTGTGGCGTGGGCGTGTACCGCACTGGGGTCGAGGTCTGTCTCAACAAAGTCTTCCCAGGGATGCCTCGTGGTGACACCAATGCGCAAGGGACCAGGGGACTCAAGCGCCTTCTCGCTCACAGGCCCTACATGCCCTGGGTGAGTGGCGCGATACGTCTGGCCACTACAGAGAAGGGCTTCCAGGAGCAGTGCTGCATCAGCCACCGACGTGGCGAGGGGTCCTGGAACCACAAGACCTGCGAGATAGTCGAACCCGGTTCCCCCGGGTATGAGCCCCCGGGAGGGCTTGAGCCCCACGAGGCCACACGCCCACGCCGGAATACGAACGCTTCCCCCGCCATCGCTGCCGGGAGCAAACGGAAGCAGTCTCCCCGCCACGGCTGCTGCTGCACCACCGCTCGAGCCTCCCGATCCGTGCTCGAGCGAATACGGATTCGCAGTGGGTGGAAGCACCAAGGACTCGGTGTAGGAGGCAAGACCAAACTCGCAGACCGCCGATTTGCCGACACTGATTCCCCCGGCGGCATCCATCGCTTTCGCCATCGGAGCTGACTCCGTCGGAACGGGAGCTCCCTGTGTCACCCGAGAACCAGCGCCGGTCGGGACTCCGGCGCGATCGGTCAGGTCTTTATCCGCAAACGGCAGACCCCACAACAGGCCAGGTTCGATCGCACCCTGATCCATCTGTGTAGCGCGTTCTCTGGCGCGCTCGGCTGTGACGGTGACC